>NZ_JBNNVB010000006.1:73641-117688 GCF_050280325.1 Lysinibacillus sp. NPDC093216
CGTGGATGCGGAGCGGATGCGGAGCGGATGCGGAGCGGATGCGGAGCGGATGCGGAGCGGATGCGGAGCGGATGCGGAGCGGATGCGGAGCGGATGCGGAGCGGATGCGGTAAATGTTTTTGTAGTTAAAGCAATGCGGAGGCATCAAATGTTTTCTGAGCGAACGCGAAGTTGCGGCATCTAATGGTTTCTGGGCGAACACGAAGTTGCAGCGTCTAATGTTTTCTGGACGAAAGCAATACGGCGGCATCTAATGGTTTATTGGCGAATGCGAAGTTGCGGCTATAATTACGCCAAAGCAAAATTGATTTAATTTATTTTACTTTAACAGGGTTAATATTTGACCTTCCCTGACTATAATGTGTATGATAAGGATACAGCTGAATTACCAAGGAAGTTTTCAGCAAAAGTATTCGAATTTAGTTTTTTAAGGAGGATTTAACATGAATTTAATTCCTACAGTTATTGAACAAACAAGTCGTGGTGAACGTGCGTATGACATCTATTCACGACTACTAAAAGACCGTATTATCCTATTAGGAAGTGCAATTGACGACAACGTTGCTAACTCAATTGTTGCTCAACTTCTATTCCTACAAGCAGAAGATCCAGACAAAGATATCTTTCTTTACATTAACTCACCGGGTGGATCTATCACTGCTGGTATGGCAATTTATGACACAATGCAAATTATCAAGCCACAAGTACAAACAATTTGTATCGGAATGGCTGCATCTATGGGTGCTTTCCTACTTGCTGCTGGTGAACCTGGTAAACGTTTCGCATTACCGAATGCTGAAGTAATGATTCACCAACCTCTTGGCGGTGCACAAGGTCAGGCAACTGAAATCGAAATCGCTGCAAAACGTATTTTATTCTTACGTGAAAAATTAAATGGAATTTTATCGGAACGTACTGGTCAACCACTTGAAGTCATTGCAAGAGATACAGATCGCGATAACTTCATGACAGCTGAGCGTGCAAAAGAATACGGCCTAATCGACCAAATTATGGAACGTAAATAAAAATGCTAAAGGCATCCCAGATTATTTCTGAGATGTCTTTTTTTGTTTTTCGACATTAAATGTATGTATGGTTTGATGAGGCTATCCTTCACTTTGATTGGGCTATCCGCGATTTTGATGGTTTTATCCACGACTTTGGCTACTCTATCCATCATTTTGATGGTTCTATCCACGATTTTGGCTCTTCTTTCCGTCGCTCTGACTTTTCCTTCCGTCGCTTCGGCCTTTCTTTCCGTCGCTTCGACTATTCTTTCCGTCGTAGCCTTTTCTTCCGTCGTTCTGACTTTTCCTTCCGTCACTTCGGCCTTTCTTTCCGTCACTTCGGCCTTTCTTTCCGTCGCTTTGACTCTTCTTTCCGTCGCTTTGACTCTTCTTTCCGTCTCAGCCTTTTACTTCCGTCGCTCTGACTTTTCCTTCCGTCGCTTCGGCCTTTCTTTCCGTCGCTTCGACTATTCTTTCCGTCGTAGCCTTTTCTTTCCGTCGTTCTGACTTTTCCTTCCGTCACTTCGGCCATTCCTTCCGTCACTTCGGCCATTCCTTCCGTCACTTCGGCCATTCCTTCCGTCACTTCGGCCTTTCTTTCCGTCGCTTTGACTCTTCTTTCCGTCTCAGCCTTTTACTTCCGTCGCTCTAACTTTTCCTTCCGTCGCTTCGACTATTCTTTCCGTCGTAGCCTTTTCTTTCCGTCGCTCTGACTTTTCCTTCCGTCACTTCGGCCTTTCTTTCCGTCGCTTTGACTCTTCTTTCCGTCTCAGCCTTTTACTTCCGTCGCTCTGACTATTCCTTCCGTCGCTTCGACTATTCCTTCCGTCGCTTTGGCCATTCCTTCCGTCGCTCTGACTTTTCCTTCCGTCGCTTTGGCCATTCCTTCCGTCGCTCTGACTTTTCCTTCCGTCGCTTTGGCTCTTCTACCCATCATTTCTATCAACGACTTTGGCCTTTCTTTCCCTCGTCCCATCCTTACTTCCCATCGCTTTGACTCTATTTTCAGGACCTATTTATTCGGTGCAAAAGCGCAAAAAAACTGTCCAACATGTAAGTTTTACTGTTTGGACAGTTTTTGCATCATAGTTTTTTAATCTTCTTTTTCGATTAGTGCTGCTAATGCTGTAACCGCTTGCTCAGCATCGTTGCCATCGCCACTAAGTACAACCTCTGTTCCTTTTGCAATGGCTAAGCTCATAACACCCATAATGGATTTAGCATTTACTTTTTTCTCGTCTTTTTCCAGAAAGACATCGGCGCTAAAACGATTTGCTTCTTGTACAAATAGTGCTGCTTGTCTAGCTTGTAGTCCTAATTTTAATTTCACATGGACTCTTCTCTCGGTCATTCTTAAAACTCCCCTTTACTACCGTTCATCTATTATTTTTATCTTACCTTACTTACTAGCAAAAGAACAAGACACGAATCAATTATGCCTCCGCATAATTGCCGGCTTTCGGTACGACAGACATTTGTAACTGCCGCTTCGCTTTCGTTACATAAAACATTTGTAACTGCCGCTTCGCTTTCGTTACATAAAACACCTGTAGCTCACGCTTCGCTTTCGCTACAGATAATAATTACTGAAAGAAGTTAAACATCACATTCATACCTGAAAAGTATGAAAATTTAACCACCAATTTTTTCTCCGCTTCTTAATGCATCGGCAATTTCATCTATTTTCCGTAATCGATGATTGACACCGGATTTACTAACCGTTCCACTTGATACCATTTCACCAAGTTCTTTTAGTGTTACATCTTGGTATTCTACGCGTAATCGTGCAATTTCACGCAGTTTTTCTGGCAATTGATCTAGGCCAATTGAATTTTCAATAAATCGGATATTCTCTACTTGACGTAATGCTGCGCCTATTGTTTTATTCAAGTTCGCTGTTTCACAGTTAACTATGCGATTAACACTATTTCTCATGTCGCGCAATATGCGAACGTCTTCGAATTTCATCATTGCTTGATGCGCTCCAACAATATTAAGAAAATCAGAAATTTTTTCAGCTTCTTTTAAATAAGTTACAAAGCCTTTTTTTCGTTCAATTGTTTTTGCATTTAGCTCAAATTCATTCATTAAATCCATTAAAGCCTCGCCATGCTCTTTATATAATGAATAAATTTCTAAATGGTAGGCCGATGTTTCTGGATTGTTGACAGAGCCACCAGCTAAAAACGCACCCCGTAAGTATGCTCTTTTTTGACCACTCTTTTTAATGAGCTTCCGAGAAATAGTATGATTAAATTGAAAGTCGTCTGAGATGATTTCTAAATCAATCAGTAGCTCACGGGCACCTTCTCTTACGCGGCAAATGTATACGTTATTTTTTTTCAAACGCATTTTTTTTCTAACAAGTAACTCTACATTATATGGATACAGCTTCTTCATAATCGTATAAAGTCTTCTTGCGATTGCAGCGTTTTCAGTTTGTACGTCTAAGCTTAACTGTTTATTAGCAAAGGATAATGAACCATTCATACGAATTAGGGCAGATACTTCTGCTTTCATACAATGATTGTCCGCTTCTATTTGAGTTAACTCTTTTTTCGTTTCAGAAGCAAAAGACATATCACGCCCTCCTTTCAACTTTTTGTTCTATGTATATGTTCATCTTATCATATACAATAAGCGCTTTATGATTCACTAACTTCTTGTTTATAGATATTTGCGTAATCTACAAGCCATTTCGCAACGTTTGTAGCATTATGACGCACCGTCCCATCTGGGCGAATCGTGGCAATATCTCGTTGAATAACCTCTAATCCCATACTTTCAAGCTTTGCAACGTCAAATGTTACTGGTTCAGCACACTCTTCCTTATAAAGCTCTTTTACAGGATGAGGAAGTTTTACATCATTTACCAATATAGAATCGATGAAGGAGTCTTCCACATGCTTATATATAGCTTTAACATGATCGCCTGCTGTATAGGAAATGGTTTCACCTTTTTGAGTCATTAAATTACAAACGTAAATTTTTCTTCCTTTAGCCTTTACAACAGCATCTCCTATTCCTTTTACAAGGAGGTTTGGAATAATGCTTGTATATAAACTTCCTGGACCAATTAAAATATAGTCAGCACGATGAATTGCTCGAATAGCCTCTGGTAACGGTTTCACGTTTTCTGGCACTAAAAAAACACGACTAACTCGTTTTTTAGCCTTTGGGATTTTAGATTCCCCTTCAATGATTGAACCGTCCTCAAGTTCAGCATGTAAATTTATCTTTTTATTGGCTGCTGGTATGACGCGACCATGAACCTTTAAAACCTTTCCCATTTCACTAATAGCATGGTTAAAGTCCCCAGTAATATCTGTTAAAGCAGTCAGCATTAAATTACCTAATGAATGCCCACGTAAATCTTCCGATGCAGAAAAACGGTATTGAAACATTTGCTCTACAAGCGGCTCAACATCCGATAACGCCGCGATCACATTACGGACATCACCTGGTGGTGGAATATCATAGTCATCTCGTAAGCGTCCCGAAGAACCACCATCATCTGCTACTGTCACAATTGCAGTAATATCAAATGGGTGGTGCTTGAGCCCTCGTAGTAACGTAGAAAGCCCCGTACCACCACCAATTACAACAAGCTTTGTTCGCTTCTTTCCCATTCACTCAATCCTTTCTACGATTGATGTCACGATGTGTAATAACAGTGTTTTCCTTCCCAGCTAAATATGCCCCAAAATACTCTGCTAATGTTACTGAACGATGCTGTCCTCCAGTACATCCAAAGGCAATGACAAGTTGTGATTTGCCCTCTTGTCTATAGAGTGGAATCATAAATTCAAACAAATCCGTTAGTTTCTGAATGAGTGTTTGCGTATCTTCAAGTGCCAGAACATAAGAAGATACCTCAGTTTGTAATCCCGTTTTATGGCGTAACTCTTCTACATAATATGGATTTTTTAAAAAACGGACATCAAATACTAAGTCGGCATCTATCGGCATACCATGTTTAAATCCAAAAGACATGATATTTACCGAGAAAATATTATCAGCATCACTGGCAAATTCTTTAGCGATTTTTTCTCGTAGCTCTTTAGGCTTCATATTAGATGTATTATAGACAAATTTAGCGCGACCTTTTACTTCGGATAAAAGTTTACGTTCTTGTTTTATGCCATCTAATGGCAAACCATTTACAGCTAATGGATGTGCACGTCTTGTCTCTTTATAACGTCTAACTAAAGCTGCATCATCTGCATCTAAAAATAAAATTCGTGCAACTATATCGCCTTCTTTAAGAATATGGTCGAGAGCGCCGATAAGAGAATCAAAAAAGTCGCCACCACGCATATCCATGACAGCTGCTATACGTGTAATATTTTTACCAGAATCCCTTAGTAAGGTTAAAAATGTTGTGAGTAGCGCTGGTGGTAAATTATCAATACAGTAATACCCTAAATCCTCAAAGCTTTGAATAGCTACTGTTTTCCCAGCTCCAGACATTCCTGTAATAATAACCAATTCATGTGTACCTTTTGGTCCTTCAACCACCACTGTCATGCAGCTCCTTTATTGTTCGATTGATATTTGTATTTTCTCATGCAGTAATTCAAAATCAGTTGTGTATTCAAATGTACCGTACTGAATGCCTGTTTGTGAGATAGCAAATTGTAAGTTTGTTCGATCACCTTCAGCCATTGGCAAATGTTTCAAATCCTCTACTGGGTGCCATGCAAGTTTGCCTTCTCTAGTTTCTTTAAACGGTACTCCTTCTACATCCTTTGCAACAAATGTATAAAGCATCCATTCGTCCACTACCTCATTATTTTCTTTAATAACCATCGTATAAACACCTTTTAAATGAGCATTTATTGGTGTGACATTTGTTTCTTCTTTAAACTCACGTACTGCAGCCTCATAAATCGATTCACCGCTCTCCATTTTACCGCCAGGAGCTACGAACCAGCCACGTCTCGGCTTCTGAAGTAATAACACTTGACCGTCTTTTACGGCTATTAAATTTGCAATCCTTTGCATAGGCACACCTCTAATCTCTTTTGCATTCTACCTTTTATTATAGCAAGACCAAACAAGGTTTGTCCTCAATTCTAAACTTTACTTCATTTGCAATTTTAACTTCATCGATACTGTTTTTAACCTCTACTCAAACATATGAAACTCCGCCATAAAAATTTCCGTTCATAACAAAAATAGGTTGCTCCACCTAATTTGGCGGAAACAACCTACTCAACAAAATAAAAGGGGGATTGCTAATTACAATTTATATATTACACCTTTTATATGTCATTCAAGTTACAACTATATTAAGACCGTATTAAAATTGTATTTTTTTCCTTAAAATAACGATCTTGGGCTAATCACCGTAACGTGTGGTTGATTTCCGTTCCGACCGAGCGCTTTGCCGCTGACGCTTCGCTTTCGCGCAGAGCAGAGCTTCCTGGGGGCGTCCGATGAGCCGCTTCGTTGCTGTCGCTTCGCTTTCGCACAGAAAACATCCGCTTCGCTGCAGGGTCTCGGGCCAACACGATGTTGGTCACGAAGGCGTTATCACAGGATGTGATGGTTTTAGCCTTCGTTCCTCTATTGCTAATCCCCGAGGAGTCGCCCAGTCTCCACTCCAATCAACTTATATAAATGACATACATTTCAAAAAAATGTCATCCACAACTCTGGTGATGAAACTGCCTTTAGCAATGATCACTTTAAGCATTAATTTTTTCTAATAATTCTTCCACATAGTGCTGTACTGCTTGTGCTGCGATACTTCCGTCACCTGTCGCTGTAACGATTTGACGAAGTGATTTTTCACGTACATCTCCAGCAGCGAAGATACCTGGTACTGTCGTTTCCATATTATCATTTGTCAAAATATAACCAGCCTCATTTAAAATACCTAGAGACTCAAATGGTTTTGTTAATGGGAGCATACCAATGTATACGAATACGCCATCAGTAGCAAAATTAGATTCAACACCATCTACAGTTGATTGTAATGTTACACTTCCAACTTTACCGTTTGCCTCATTAATTTCTTTGACTGTTGCATTCCAAATGAAATCAATTTTTTCGTTAGCAAAGGCACGATCTTGGAGAATTTTTTGTGCACGTAATTTATCACGACGGTGCACAATTGTTACTTTATCAGCAAAGCGAGTTAAATAAACGCCTTCTTCAACAGCTGAATCTCCGCCACCTACGACAACAAGATTTTTTTGTTTGAAGAATGCACCATCACATACTGCACAATAGCTGACACCGCGGCCACCAAGTTCTTTTTCGCCAGGCACGCCCATTTTTTTATACTCGGCACCTGTAGAAAGAATAATTGCTCGTGTTTTATATTCTTTAGCACCTGAAATTATTGTTTTATATTCCTCACCATCAATAATTTCTGTTACATCGCCATATGCATACTCTGCACCAAATTTCTTAGCATGATCGAACATTTTTGTAGATAGCTCAGGCCCTAAAATTGTATCAAACCCAGGATAGTTTTCTACTTCTTCTGTATTTGCCATTTGTCCGCCAGGGATTCCACGTTCAATCATTAAAGTTGAAAGGTTGGCACGTGATGTATAAACAGCAGCAGTCATTCCAGCTGGACCTGCACCAATTATTACTACATCATAAATTTTTTCTTCTGACATAAATACTTCCCCCTAAACAGATTTTTTACTTTTTTATAATAATGTTAGTATGTTCATCGTATGTGAAAGTAAAAAGTTATTCAACTATGTTGCTCACAGTCTAATTATGAGTGTCTGGTAAAAACATTAAAATTTCTTCAATATACTTCGATAAAGTTGACACTGATACTCCGTATTGCTGAGCGATCTCTTTTTTTGTAACCTTGAGCATTCTGGAAGAACGAAATAAGTAATCATTTGCTCCTGCAATAGCTGCTGGATTTGTAAAACGATAATTGTTCATCAATGCTTGCTCACAAAGCACAAACCACATTTGGAACATTGGTGCAATTATTGTCGTTAGCTTTTCATACTGTTCTAGTAAAATTTCTGGCACACTTACTGCTCGTATAAAGCTAGCCTCTACTTTGTTTTTCATATCAAATTGATGTTCTAGTGCATAAGCGAGGAATAGCTTTTCATACGCATTAAATTGGTCAACATCTATCCATTTTGGATGCGCAATAATTTCCTGTTTATGTGCTGTACAGCTTAGTAAAAACAACCCAAATATCCGTTCACTTGTATATTCGCTCTCTAGCTTTTCCACAATATAATCACGGTCATGTTCTAATGCATCAAGTGAATAATTGTTTTCTTCTTGACGCCACGGTTCAAAGCCTTCTTTATCGGGATCCAGCTCAAGTAGCTGCCCCCATGTACTCTTTGAAATTTCTTCATGTCCTGAGAAATAAGCGGCATGTGATAACCAAAAGTAAAAGCCAGCATCGCCTACATAGCCTCTTTTCTGCATGCTACGCAACCATTTAAATGCTAAATCATATTGTCCAATGAGCGCTAATGTAGCACCCAGCTTGTAGCGATGTTCCCATAAGTATGGCTGAATTTTCACAAGTATTTCTAAAAGATCCTTTAAATCTTCTTCATTTTTTTCATAGTATGCGATAACCGTTAAATTACATAGTGCATGTAAATTCCCTTTATTTTCGCGTAATACAGTGTTTAGCAGAGCTTTCGCTTGTTCTGCTTCACCCACATAAAAATAGGCAAGGGCTAAGTTGTTATAAGCTGACCAAAAATCTGGTCTGTCTTCAATTAAGTCTTCTAGCATTTTAATAGCTTCAGGGAAATCTCCCTTTTCCATACAACGTCTTGCCTGTTCTTGTCGATATAAGTCTTCAGCAGAACCTTCAAGCTCCTCAAAATCATCCTGCTCAAAATCAACAAACTCTAATATTTCAGCAGCTTCATCTGCATAGGCACCTTCTGGCTCTAATTGTAAATATTGCTCTGCAAAGCGCTTAGCGTCATGTATGATACCGATACATCCTGAAACCTCTGCCATGTAAAAAATAATTTCTGGATTATCTTTATCTATCTGATAGGCACGACGAAGAAGATCATACGCTTCCTCAAAACGTTGACCCTCTAACTCTATTATCGCTAATTGTAATAAAATCATCGGATCATCAGGACTTAAATCAACTGCTCGCTGTAAATATTTATAGGCTTTATTCATTTGTCCGCTATTCATTGCTTGAATTGATTTTTTATAATAATAGTCGCCTGTTGGAATGAACGACACTATATTCGTTTGATTCTCTTTTTGACGTTTCTTTTCCAAAACATTTCCTCCGAAACAAGAAATAAGGAACGTATTATACGTTCCTTTACACAGTAACTTCTATTATAGCATACAATAAGCAATATGCCGTTATTTCTCCTCGTGACGTTTTTCTAACACATGTAACACGTCATAAACACTTACTTTTTGCTCTTGTAGTAACACTAATAGGTGATAAATTAAATCGGCAGACTCCCACTTCACTTCTTCTGCATCGCGATTTTTTGCACCTATGACAACTTCAGTTGCTTCTTCTCCAACTTTTTTACAAATTTTATCGATACCTTTATCGAATAAATATGTAGTATACGCCCCTTCTGGCATTTCTTGCTCGCGTTTTTCAATGACCTTTACGAGTTTAGAAATAATCTCAACAGATCCTACCTTGTCATTTTGCTGAATAATCTCCGTAAAGCAAGAAGTTGTTCCATTATGACAAGCCGGTCCAGCAGGAATTACTTCCACAACTAATGCGTCACTATCACAGTCCGCCTTAATAGATATCACTTTTTGCGTATGACCACTCGTTGCCCCTTTGTGCCAGAGTTCTTGACGTGAACGTGAGAAGAACCATGTTTCTCCCGATTCAAGTGTTTTCTCTAGAGATTCTTTATTCATATACGCTACAGTTAGTACTTCTTTTGTATTAGCATCTTGTACAACCGCAGTGACAAGACCTTTTTCATCAAATTTAATGCTGTCAATCATCTTATTGCCACTCCTTTTTCACGTAAGTATTCTTTTACTTGTGCTACGCTCGTTTCTTTGTAATGGAAGATGGATGCGGCAAGTGCTGCATCTGCATCGATATCTTCAGCTAATACTTCGTAAAAATGTTCAGCATTTCCTGCACCGCCGCTTGCAATAACAGGAACTGTCACAGCCTCTCTCACAGCTTTTGTTAAGGCTAAATCAAAACCAGATTTCTCACCGTCCTGATTCATACTCGTTAATAAAATTTCACCTGCACCTAAGCGAACCGCTTCCTTCGCCCATTCAGTTACTCGCCATGTTGTTTTGTTTCGGCCCCCATGCGTATAAACCATCCATGTGGCATCTTCTTCGCTATAGCGGGCATCAATAGCTACAACAATACATTGCGCACCAAAAAAGTCAGAACCTTCTTTAATGAGCTCTGGTCGCTCTAAAGCAGAAGTATTCACTGATACTTTATCGGCACCTGCACGTAAAATGCGTTTCATATCATCTAATGTACGAATTCCACCACCTACTGTGAATGGAATGGCTAATGTAGCTGCAGTTTGCCGTACGACATCCACCATTGTTTCACGTCCTTCATGTGATGCCGAAATATCTAGAAATACAAGCTCATCTGCCCCTTGTTCATCATAAAACTTTGCAAGCTCAACTGGGTCACCCGCATCACGTAATGACACAAACTGTACACCTTTTACAACACGTCCCTCTTTTACATCAAGACATGGGATAATACGCTTTGTTAACATGATGCCACCCCCTTCAACCATTGTTCTAATAAATGCACACCTAGTTCACCTGACTTTTCGGGATGGAACTGCATGCCCGTAATAGAGCCATTTGCCACAATGCCAGGAACCTTAATATCATGATAATCCGCATAAGCGACAAGCTCCGTTTCATCGATATCGGTTGCATAAAATGAGTGCACAAAATAAACATGCTTTGCCGTTACTTCGCCATTTAACCAAGAAGGACGGTTTGTCACTTCGAGCTCATTCCACCCCATATGCGGCACTCGATACTCCTGCCCAGCGTTGTCACCAGTAAATCGTTTAATGCTTCCTTTAAAAAAGCCTAGACCTTTCGTTGGGGCTACCTCTTCACTTTGCTCAAATAATAATTGCATGCCTAAGCAAATTCCAAGAAGTGGTCGATTTTCTGCTTTCACCTTGTGCAAATATTGATCTAAATTCGTTTCAGCTAAACGTTTGATGGCATCTGGAAATGCTCCAACACCAGGAAGCAACAGTGCATCTGTTGTATCTAGCACTTTTTCATTAGCCGTGACAACAACCTCACAGCCTAGTCGTTTTAATGCCTGTTCAACGCTAAATAAATTCCCCATGCCATAATCAATAACACCTATTTTCACGTTAACAGCCCCTTAGTCGATGGTACACCTTTAACACGTGGATCAATTTCCACTGCTGCATCAATGGCACGTGCTAACGCCTTAAAAACAGCTTCAATAATATGATGTGTATTATGGCCATAAGGTACGATGACATGAACATTCATCCGAGCCTCGAGTGCAAACTTCCACAAAAATTCATGTACTAATTCAGTATCGAAGCTACCGACCTTTTCCTTCAACTGTGGCACACGATATTCTAAGTGCGGACGATTTGAGCAATCCACCACGACCTGTGCAAGTGCATCATCCATTGGCACAAATGCTGTGCCGTAACGCTTTATTCCTTTTTTATCACCGAGCGCTTCGCGAATAGCTTGGCCTAATACAATTCCGAGGTCCTCTGTTGTATGATGATCATCTATATATGTATCACCATTGGCTTCTATCGTCCCATCAAAAAGCCCATGTTTGATAAATAGGTCAAGCATGTGATCCATAAAGCCAACACCCGTTTTAATATTTGCCTTCCCTTCACCATCTAAATCGATGGCTACCGAAATTTGTGTTTCGTTTGTCGTACGTTCAACTTTTGCATATCGTTTTTTTCCAGTCATTGTACTACTCCTTTTCCCATCCACGCGATTCGACTGCACGTGCATGGCCTTCTAAGCCTTCCATACGTGCTAGACGTGCAATTTTCGGTGCGTTTTCTGCCCAAGTTTTTTCACTATAAAAGACGACGCTCGATTTTTTCACAAAATCATCGACGTTTAAGCCACTTGCAAAGCGTGCAGTGCTATTCGTTGGAAGCACATGATTTGTCCCTGCGAAGTAATCACCAACTGGTTCAGAGCTATAACGACCGATGAAAATACCCCCTGCATGTCGTACTTGCTCAGCTACAGCCTCAGCATTTTTTGTGACAATTTCTAAATGCTCAGGTGCTAGAGAATTAATGGCCTCTACGGCATCTGCCATCGTTTCAGCCACATAAATGACACCAAAGTTTTCTATAGATGCACGTGCGACCTCTTCACGCGGTAAAGTCGTTAATTGCTTCTCCACTTCATCAGCTACTTTTATAGCCAATTGCTCAGAAGTCGTCACTAAAATGGCACAAGCCAATTTATCATGCTCAGCCTGTGATAAAAGGTCAGCCGCGATTTCATCAGCAAATGCTGTGTCGTCTGCTATCACTGCAATTTCACTTGGGCCAGCAATCATATCAATCGCTACCTCACCAAAAACCTCACGTTTTGCTAATGCTACAAAAATATTTCCTGGACCCGTTATTTTATCAACCGGAGAAATTGTCTCTGTTCCATATGCAAGAGCCGCAATCGCCTGAGCTCCACCGATTTTATATATTTCTGCTACTCCTAAAATATGCGCTGCAGCTAGTACGCCTGGAGGTAAATTTCCATCGCGACCTGCTGGAGATGTAATTACTATGCGTTTGACACCAGCTACTTGTGCAGGAATAACGTTCATCAAGACCGAAGATGGGTACGCTGCTGTACCACCAGGAACATAAAGACCTACTGCATCAAGCGCAGTAATTCGTTGCCCAAGCCATGAACCATCTTTAAGCTCTAAGCGATAACCTGAGCGCTTTTGCTGTTCGTGATAAAAGCGAATATTTTGAGCTGCTTCTGTTAAATCTGCATAAAGCTGTTGATCAATTGCATTTGCGCCCTCTTCAATTTCTTCCTTCGTTACGCGTAAATGATTAGGGGCAAAGCCATCCCATTTTTCTGTATAAAAACGTATGGCTGCGTCACCTTGTTCACGAACGTCTGCTAATACTTGACGCACAACCTTTAACTGTTCTTCATTTCCACCTTCAAGTGGTCTCTTTAAAGAAATACCTTTTGCTAGCTTTGTTATTTTCATAGGATTAATCTCCTTTAAATCTAGGAATGTGCCTCTTCCAGACAGTAGACATTTTATTTAACGCATTTTTTCAAACGTTTCACAAGATCGATAATACGATCACTCTTCATGCGATAGCTTACGGGATTGGCAATTAATCGTGATGATACGTCGGTAATAAATTCATACTCCACTAAGCCATTTTCTTTCAGCGTCCGGCCTGTTGAAACAATATCGACAATTCGATCTGCTAAGTCAATCATGGGCGCCAATTCAATCGAACCATTTAGCTCAATAATTTCAACCTGCTCTCCAATACCCTTATAATATTTCATTGCAATATTAGGATATTTTGTCGCTATTCTCGGTGCAATTTCATTCATCGTCGTATTAGGTAAGCCCGCTGATGCGATATAACAAGTACTTATTTTTAAATCCAGTAATTCATGAACTTCTCGTTGCTGTTCTAACAAAACATCTTTACCTGCAATACCAATATCCGCTACACCGTGCTCAACATAAACAGGAACATCCATTGGTTTTGCTAATATAAAACGTATTTTCTCTTCCGGAATTTCAAGCATTAATTTACGAGACATTTCGACTTCTTCTGGTAAATTAAAGCCAGCTTCTAAAAGCATCTGATATGCCTCGTCAAAAATGCGTCCCTTCGGCATAGCAATTGTTAATTCATTCACCTTCAACGTCCTCCTGTCCCACCACAACTACTTCTGTAAAGTGTGCTAAAAAAACTGCTTCATCGACAAGGCTAGTCCTTAACTGTAAGGTAACCTGTTTACCGACTGCTCGTAGCGTCTGTACCTTGGCAAGAGCCGCTTCAAATTGTTCTTCCTCAAATAGCACGACTGTAGCTTCTTGTCGTTCATCAGATTGCGCATCAATTGTTTCTAATAGGCGGTCAACACGAATACTAAATCCTGTAGCACCTACTTTTGAGCCAAATACCTCCAGCAATCCGTCATAGCGTCCCCCATTGCCTAATGGAAAACCACTGCCGGTTGCAAACACTTCAAATAACATGCCTGTGTAATAGCTCATGTGACTAGAAAGTGTAAAATCAAAGGCTACATAATCCGCTAAGTTTGCCATTTCAAGTAGCTTATCGAGCTGTTGCATATATTCTAATGCGTCATTTTTCCGCACATATTTTTCAATATCTTGAATTTCTTTTAAATGTATTGCTTCTTCAATAAATTGCAATAATGCATCGGATTTTGTTTTAGGTAAATCAAATGATTCTACCGCTTCTTCAAACCCTACGTAATTGCGTTGCACAAGCAGCGTCCGAAGTATATTTTGTTGTTCAACGCTTTCTGTATAATCTTGTAAAATGCAATTTAATATACCTGCATGACCGATCGTCACTTTAAATTTCGTTAATCCAAATTGCTTTAATAACTCCATTGCTGTAACAATAACCTCAGCATCCGCAAAGACAGAATTGTCTCCAATTAACTCAATCCCCATCTGATCAAATTCTGCTGGGCGTCCACCTTCCGCTTCTTGTGCTCGAAAGACACTAGCAAAATAAGCAAGGCGTAAGGGAATCATCTCTTTTAATAATTTCGATGTTGCTACACGTGCAATCGGTGTTGTCATATCAGGTCGTAGTACTAACGTGTTGCCCTGGCCATCTACTAATTTAAATAATTGCGCATTGGCTATCGCTGATGCTTTGCCGACTGTATCAAAATACTCTACTGCAGGCGTTTTAATAAATTCATAGCCTCTTCTGCATAAAAAATCTCGCCCTGTATTTCTTACAGCCTCTACCTTTTCAAAAATTTGCGGAAATGTATCGCGCATTCCAAGTGGTTTTTCAAACATTTTAATCGACGACAATTTTGACACTTCCTCACGTTTCACTTTAACTCACTAGAGTATTAGAGAATTAGATTATGAAAGAATTCTATCTTATTTCTTCTTGCTAGTCAATGCAACTCTGTTTGAATTATCGAATAATTTCATTACTGATTATTCTGTTAATTATACTCGAAAATAAATAAATTGAAACTTTATTCAGCAGAAGAAGCAAGCTTTTCTCTCCTTAAACTTGTAAACCTTTAGACAAAAAACTATGTGAATCTTTTTTGCCCTTTGGCAGGTGGATGTCGATAAATTTCAGAAGTTGGGTGATAAAACATGAAAGTTAGTAGATAAATTTCAAAAGTTGGGTGATAAAACGTGAAAGTTGGTAGATAAATTTCAAAAGTTGGGTGATAAAACTAAAAAGTTGAATGTCATTCTGTTAAAACGTATGTCATGAGAACCCCTCATTTTACCAGAGAGTCATACTTTAATTTCATTGTTACAATTATTATCAACAAAAAAACACCGTGCACGGTAAAGCATGCACAGTGTAGATTTTATTATTTTTTAGGCGTGCACCATTCCACTATTTCATTGCGTTTGCGCTCCGCCATTTGTTCAGCTGTATAAATAATTTGCATAGGATTACCGCCTGCTAGACAGCCAGCTGGTACATCCTTATGCACAAGGGTTGCAGCTGACACAATCGCACCGTCACCTATCGTAACACCTGGTAGTATCGTTGAATTGGCACCAACCATCACTTCGTTGCCAATATGAACATCTCCTAGACGATATTCCTCTATTAAATATTCATGTGCCAAAATAGTCGTACTGAAGCCTATAACGGTATTGTCACCGATATGAATACGTTCTGGAAACATTGTATCTGGCATAACCATTAAAGCTATGGAAGTTTGTTCACCAATCTCCATTTTCAAAAAAGTTCGATACAACCAGTTTTTCACACGTAAAAATGGTGTGAAGCGTCCAATTTGAATGACAACGAAACACTTCATCACCTTCCAAAAGGACACCGTATCATAAATATTCCAAAGCGAGTTTGCTCCTTCGACACGGTAGCGTTCTGTTTTACGTGCCATTTACTTACCCCGCTTTCACAATTTCAAATAAATCCGTCATATGATGCAACATATATTCTGGCTTGAATTGCTGTAAGTATTCCTCACCTTTAAAAGCCCATGCGACACCAGCTGCTCTAACTCCAGCATTGTGCGCGGCCTCAATATCGTGAGAATTGTCACCAATCATAATCGCGTCTTCCTTGTTTATACCAAGGCGTTCAAGCGCAAGCAAAACTGGCTCTGGATCAGGCTTTACATTTTTCACATCATCCGTACCAATACGGATATCAAATAAATGACCTGCACCTAGTACAGATAGACCACGATCTATCATTCCATTACGCTTTGTAGACACAATCGCTAACTTGATACCCATAGCCTTTAATTGCTCTAAAGTAGATACAACATCAGGATATTGAGTGACAAGCTCATCGTGATGTAATTCATTATATTCACGATATTTAGCAATCATTGCATCCTCTTCACCAGGAGCAATGTCACTCATTGTCTGTTTTAAGGACGGCCCAAGGAATTTTAGGCAATCTTTTGGCGAATATTGCCCGGGAAATCGCTCATTTAAAACATGCATAAATGTTTGAATGATTAAATCATTTGTATTGAGTAATGTACCATCAAAATCAAATAGTAATGCCTTTACAGTCATGCTTTGCACCCCTTATTTATTATCTAAATACTTTACTACAGGTTTTACTTTTATACGTTGGTAAATAATCGCACCAAGCCCTACTACAATACCTATTATTGAAACAACCTGAGCTGAGCGTAAATCTCCTACTAAATATAGGCTATCTGTACGCAAGCCTTCTATATAGAAGCGACCGATTGAATACCAAATTAAATAGCCGAAGAATATTTCACCACGATTTAAATTTACTTTGCGTAAAACTAATAAAATAATTAGCCCAATGAAATTCCAGACGGATTCATATAAAAAAGTAGGATGTACGTATGTTCCTAATTCTTCAACATACATTTGATTAATAATCCAATCCGGCAGCATTAGATTTTCTAAAAATGCACGTGATACTGGACCACCATAAGCCTCCTGGTTCATAAAATTGCCCCATCGGCCAATTATTTGTCCAATTAAAATACTCGGTGCCGCAATATCCGCTACTCGTAAAAAGCTAATATTTCTTCTACGAGTGAATATGTAAGCTGTCAAAAAGGCGCCAATAAGAGCACCATGAATAGCGATACCACCATTCCAAATTTCAATAATCTTCCCTGGGTTTTCACTATAATAATCCCAACGCATCGTTACATAGTAAATACGTGCACATATTATAGATATAGGAACAGCCCATAGTAATAGATCTGCAAGAAAATCCTCTGGTAAGCCTCTCTTAACAGCCTCTCTTTGTCCTACAACATAAGCTAAAATAATACCCGATACGATTAGTAACCCATACCAACGAACAGGGATAGGTCCTAAATGGAAAGCAATCGGATTAATTTGTAATAATACTAAGTCCATCTTATGCTCCTCTCAAAATCAATTCATTGCATTTGCAAATGAATCCTAATCAATTATGCCTCGGCATAATTGTAGCTTTCGCTACAGATAAACAATGCGGCGGATGTTTGTACATCCACTGAAAAGCAACTTAAAACCGCATTCATCTCACCATCTATAAAGGTAGGAGACTTCTGTCTGTACCTGTCGCTGCGCTTTCGGTACAAAAAACACTCGCTGAAAAAAAGTTAAAAACGATTAGTCATCCAACTCATCCGCCGATGAGATTACTTCATCTAATCGTCTAGAAAACTCCTCGGCTGCATTAACACCCATCTTTTTCAAACGATAGTTCATTGCTGCTACTTCAATAATAACAGACACGTTACGTCCAGGTCTTACAGGAATCGTTAACTTTGTTAATTCCGTATCAATGATTTTCATTTTTTCTTCCTCTAAACCTAGACGATCATATACTTTTTCTGGATCCCATATTTCTAATTCGATAACTAATGTGATACGTTTGTACGGTCGTACCGCACTTGCTCCAAAGAGTGTCATAATATCGATAATACCAATGCCTCGAATTTCGAGTAAATGTTCTAAAAGAGGAGGTGGACTCCCAATTAAAAAATTCTCTGATTCCTGACGGATCTCTACACAATCATCAGCCACTAAACGGTGCCCCTTCTTGACAAGCTCTAGTGCTGTTTCACTTTTCCCTACACCACTTTTTCCGATAATTAGCACACCGATACCGTATATATCAACTAAAACTCCGTGAGCAGCAGTCATTGGTGCTAAGCGACCTTCTAAATAGTTAGTTAGCCTACTCGAAAATTTCGTTGTTGTCATATGCGTTTTAAATACAGGTACATGTTTTTCATTAGACGCCTGTATAAGTTCCTTAGGTACCTCTAAATCACGAGAAATAATAATAGCTGGTGTATCCTGCGAACACAATAGACGCATGCGCTCCAGTTTCACATCTGAAGGCAGCATTTCAAAAAAAGATAGTTCGGTCTTTCCTAGCAATTGCACTCGATTTGCAGGATAATGTGTAAAATACCCCGCCATCTCAAGCCCAGGTCTTGAAATATCACTAGTAACAATCGTTCTTCCTATTCCTTCCTCACCAGCTAATAGTTCTAACTTAAATTTCTCCATAACGTCTCTTGTTAATACTACGACCAATGTTTAGTAGCCTCCATTCAAAGGAATTGAATATGTTTTGTCCTGCGTTAACTAGCAATCAGCATAATGATTGCAGTTTCACCTTATTTTAGCATGTCTATGTATAAAAGAAATGTATTTACACTCTGCCTACCCTGACTAAAAAATCTACAAAATATAAAAAACTAGCGGTTCTCCAGCCCGCTAGTTTCATTTCGTTTTATTTTTGAGTAGACAACCATTTTGCAACTGCTTCTGCATCTGCACCTTTAACAATACCAGCAGGCATTGTACCTTTACCATTTTCAATAACGTTTAAAATTTCTTTTTCTGTTAAACGAGAGCCTACATCGCTAATTTTTGGTGCATTATTTTGGCCTTGTAGCTCGCCACCATGGCAAGTAATACAAGATTTCATAGCAATTGTTTCGCCATTTGGAGTAGTAGTTTTTGTACCTTCAGTTGAAGTTGTTTTACCTCCGCCACAAGCAGCTAAGAAGATTGCTGAACCAATCGCTAATGTTAACATTGCCTTTTTCATTAGGGCCCCTCCTAAAAGTAAATAAGTATCTTTCCCCGACATTATACCAAATTTATGCACGTTTGAAACCTTCTCCTAACACCTCATAAGCATCAGAAACGATAACAAACGCTGATGGGTCAACGCTTTTAATGAGTTGTTTCAGCTTTGTGAATTCTGTTTGGTAAACAACAACCATCAATACTGGTCGTGCTTCTCCTGTATAGCCACCTATAGCAGGCAACTCTGTCACTCCCCGATCAATCTCGGCATAGATGGCATCACGTACTTCATCTTGTTTCATCGTAATAATGTAAACCATTTTAGACTGACTCAAGCCGAGCTGAATAATATCAATCGTTTTTGTAGTGACATAAAGTCCTATCAGGGCATACAAACCTTTCTCTAAGTCAAAAACAATTGCTGCACTAATCGCGATAATCCCATCAATTAAAAGTACACTTGTACCAAGCGATATGCCGGTATACTTTGTAATTATTTGTGCTAGTAAATCAGTGCCACCAGTAGAAGCATTCCCCTTAAAGACAAGTCCTATTCCTAAACCGACCACAATTCCCCCAAAAAGTGCACCTAGTAAAGGATTATCTGTCCAAGGTCCCCAACTGTTCGTTAGTAATACAATAAACGGTAATGTTATTGTTCCAATAAACGATTTGATTCCAAATTTTTTCCCAAGTACTACTACACCTGCTATAAATAATGGAATATTGAATGCATATTGTACAAAGCCTGGATTCCAACCAAATAAACCGTGTAAAATTGTACTAATCCCGCTTACTCCACCAGAAGCTACTTGATTGGGCAGTAAAAATACATTGAAGCCAATCGCAATAATTGCTGCTCCTACTATGACGTACATATACTCCAAAATGCTTTCCCTTACATCACGAATTTGACTCATTTCCCCCACCCGCTCCAACTATCAGAATCTTTTAAATACGAGATGATTATAGCAAATAGTCTTCGCATTGAGAACTTCGTATTGATGAAGGAACATGTATTTTTACAATTTTGTTCATCACCATAATGTGTGGTTGATTTCCGTTCCGACTGGGCGCTTTGTTGCTGACGCTTCGCTTTCGCACAGTTAAAACATTTGTTGCTGACGCTTCGCTTTCGCACAGTTAAAACATTTGTTGCTGACGCTTCGCTTTCGCACAGTTAAAACATTTGTCGCTGACGCTTCGCTTTCGCACAGTTAAAACATTTGTCGCTGACGCTTCGCTTTCGCGCAGATAAAACAATTGTTGCTGACGCTTCGCTTTCGCACAGAGCAAAGCTTCCTGGGGCATACGATGAGCCGCTTGGGCCACACGATGTTGGTCACGAAGGCGTTATCACAGGATGTGATGCTTTTAGCCTTCGTTTCCCTATGTGCTCGCTGCAGGGTCTCATCTGTGACGCTGATCCCCAAGGAGTCGCCCAGTCTCCACTCCAATCAACTATACACATGGCATAAGTTTTAACAATGTCATCCACTACTATAAATGATGAGCCCAATAATGTATAAAACATAAAAAAATAAGCTACCTTAAAAAAGAATTTTAAGATAGCTTATTTTTTACTTTTCACTAAAATATATACTTAACTGCAAATTCCACTATAGGACATTAAGAGCAAATCCTTGATTTATAAAGATTTTTCTGCCCACTCCATTGCTTCATTGTATAAAAGATCAATATTTGTAAAATTCATATTGAGCTGAGGAGCTAATTTTTCTAAAGTAGACCAGTCTAACTTACCTAACGCGATACTGAATTCCAGATAAGGTGTCATTTCAGTTTGATTACCTAAAAGCGTTTCTATTATTTCTTCTGAAAAAGGTAGCTGCTGTAAAATAGCATTCAGCGGTCTTTGCAACAAAGTGTCTATCAACGAAAACATCCCGACTAAAAAATATTCAGAGAAGTTTTTCTTATAGGATAGCTTGGCTAATTTCTCACATACTTTTGCTCTAAATAAAGAAGTTCGCATGACTTCTTTAAAAAGATCACTCTCAGCATTTCTGTCAATTTCTCGCATTGCCAATAAATAAATCCACTTTCGTAAATTTGAAACGCCGAGTAATATAATTGCTTGTTTTATCGAACGAACCTTGGATTTAGACCGCAGCTCTGAGTTATTAACCATTTGCAATAATTTATACGTTAACGAAATATCACGTTCGATGTTATCAGCTAATAATTGTATATTAGGTTCCTCTTCTTTTAATAGCGTAATAATATATAAATATTGAATAGTATTAGCAGGTATATCTGTAGCTGTAATTATTTGAGGTTGTTCAAAAAAATAGCCTTGAAATAATTCATAGCCAGAATGCTTTGCCACTTCAAATTGATTTCGTGTCTCGACCTTCTCAGCTAGCAGTTTTATGTGAGGGAAATTTTCTTTCACTTTATTTTCAATTTCCATGCGCTCCAGTAATGGTGATAATAAAAAATCAACTTTTATAAAATCGATATAAGGAAATAACTCATCATAAACTTGTACTTCATCATCCAAAATAAAATCATCTAATGCTATTTTGAACCCATACGATTTCAGCTCAATGACTCTCTCGACTAACTGAGTTGTAATAGGGACATCTTCTAAAATCTCAATAACAACTTGCGATGGATTTAAATATTCATGTATGGGACTCATAAGTAAGTTTTCTGTAAAATTAACAAAACTAGGTTTACCTTTTGTTACCTCTTCAATGCCAATTGAAAGAAATGAGTTTACTAGTACATCGATTGTTGCAGCATCTGAATCGACTATCGGAAAAGCATTCACGTTTTTGCTACGATATAATAATTCATACGCAACGACTTGTTCATGAAGGTTAAAAATAGGCTGTCTTCCGATAAATACTTCCATTTCATTGCCCCCCCATTTCTCCATAATCTAGTAATTAATATTATAGCACCTTTCATTACTCTCTGCTTACCATTCAAATAACTGTCTAAAAGTCGCCTAACATTCACTAACATTCTATACAAGACATTGATTTATCACTTTTATGACGCTATCCCAAGGAGTAACCCCGCCGTACACCGATGCTCTTTAACCCCAACTTTCGGTGACTAGCCCCTAAAAATCATTAGCTAAAACACCAAACTACTCATATTTCATTTATTCCTTTTCCAGAGAAATCTATTTCAATTTCATTTAATCCTTTTCAAATATTTTTGTAAAAAATTTCATTTCATATTGACATTTTCCAATTTTAAATATACAGTACATTACAACACTAATGCACTATGTTACATAGGAATGAATGGAGGTTTTTCGATGCACATTCATCTAGATGGTACAACACCGATTTATATTCAAATTGCCGAATGGCTACAGCACGAAATCATCGCCGATCGATTACAGACAGACGCGAAGGTCTATTCACAATACCAACTAGCTGAATTATTTAATATAAATCCTGCTACAGCTGGTAAAGGGCTGACAATTTTGCTTGAAGAGCAACTTATATATAAAAAACGGGGGTTAGGTATGTTTGTCGCTACGGATGCAAAGGAACGAATTTTATTGAAACGTCGAAATGAAATATTGACGAAAATGGCACAAGAGATCGTATTAGAGGCAAAACGTTTACATGTATCTGATGAAGAATTGCTAGTACTTATAAGAAAAACACAGGAGGGATTGGAATGAATATTATTCAATGTGAGGCGTTATCTAAAAGCTTTGGACGTCGTCATGCACTACAGCGCGTAACCTGCGCTATTGATGCAGAGAAAATTATCGGTATTATTGGTCGTAACGGTGCTGGTAAGTCAACATTACTTAATATTTTTGCAGGCTATATAAAACCTACAACTGGATCATGCAAAGTGTTTAATGAAAATCCCTTTAATAATATTCGAACTGCTGCCAATATGATTTTTATCGATGATCGTTTAAGTTTCTCTGATTACTTATCGCTCGAAGATATTCTAAAGATGGGGGCTGATTTTTATCCTAATTGGCAAAATGAATTAGCTTATCGCATGCTCGATTATGCAGGTATAGATCTCTCAGCAAAGCATCAGCAATTATCTAAGGGTCAATTAGCAACCTTTAACCTTGTTTACGGATTAGTTAGCCGCTGTGCACTGACAATTTTAGACGAACCGATGAATGGCATGGATGAAGTGATTCGTACAGATTTTTACAGGGCGATTCTAAAGGAATACCTAGCCTTTCCACGAACATTTTTAATAACTAGTCACCATTTGCAAGAGATGGAATCTATTTTAGAAGAAATTTTATTGATAGATGAAGGCTCAGTCATTGCCCACGCGCCATTGGATGAATTTAAGGAACAGCTTATATCTCTTAGCGGACCAAGTGATGCACTTGCGGATCTGCTGTCCGAAACAGAAGTTTACGCACAAAAAATTGTGACAGGGATGACCACAGCAATAGTAGATGCTAGTAAACTATTTGTCTCAGAAGAAATACTTCGAGCAAAAGGCATTACGGTATCATCCCTTACTGCAAGTGACGTGTGCAAGTATTTAACAAGTAAAAAAGGAAGTGATATTGATGCAATCTTTGACTAATCTTTCACTGAAAAGCATTGTAAAAAAACAGGTGAAATGGAAAGCAAAATTATATATTTCTGCCCTTAGTTCCTTAGTTATTGTACAAATCATTATTGGAATTTTAACATCTAGCTCAGGGAGTGGGTCTTCTGGTCATGGAGGAGGAAATTTATATGTTCAGTTCTCTATTTACTCACTCGATATCTTTCTTATTGTTACAGCAATTTGGGCATTTATTGTAGCACTTCTCTTTACGACAAAAGCGTATCGTATTGATGACTTATCCGTTATTTCTAGTCGAACATCTAGTGCCATAGCCAATATATTTGTCATGATTATTTACAGTTTTATTGCGGTCATCATTATGATTTCGACTTACTATTTACAAGTATTCGGAGTTTTATTAGTGGAAAAAAAATCTTTTGTAATAGAAAATCTATTTATTTCACCATCAATATTACTACTATGTTTCAGTAGCCTCTGTTTATTTGGCGCAATCGGCCTACTATTAGGTACCAGCTTCAAGGGGCCAGCAGTGTTCAAAATATTTGTATCTACTTTTATGCTGCTTGGCTTTATATTATTTTTTATGTCACCACAGTCTATAAATCTTAGGTCATTAATAATGTTATCCAATCTTATGATTAGTGTTCTTAATTTGCTTATGGCTCTACTATGCTTTAGCCTCACTATTTGGATTGCTGATAAATCGGAGGTGACTCGCAAATGACGGCGACTACACTATTCTTTTTTACTACAATACTACTTGTAATTGCTATTTTTCTAATACTGAGTAAATTAATGAAAAAAGTTAAAAATATTTGGACCCCTAAGCGTATTATAATTGGCATTACTAGCTATATCGTACTTGGACTTACTGCCTTCCTTTATATTAGCTTTTTTTCAGAATCAAAAATACCAATACTTTCTCCTTCTGAAATTAAACAACTTGAGAAAAAATTAGATCAAATACAAAAGTACGATCAAGAAGATGATTCTTCTTATTTAACAGAGGAGTACAAAAAGAAAACGTGGGAGCTAAGATATGAAGGAGATACATTACCTGTTGTTATAAATGAAGGTGACAGTGGTTCAAACATTAATATTCGAGTGCGTTATAATGACAATATCGAATCTGGAAAAGCTCTTGTTACCTATTATCAATTCCCTGTCATTATAGAAGGTATTGATCTTGATGACGAAGTACCGTTACCTAACGTATACGTGGCGGAAAACCAATTATTTATTGAATCTCTTTCTAGACAACAAGTAAGTTATTTTCGTATAAATGCAACATTAGGTATTTTAGATATGAATCGTGAGATAGAACGTGAACAACACGCAATGCACTATTCCTATTCAAATGTCATCGTTATCGACATTCCAAGAAGTACAGTTTTGGAAGATTCCCAAGGTCTTTTTTAGATAGTAAAAAAACAAGGACAGTCCTCAGTGATTTTTTATCACTTTTAGACTGTCCTTTTTTATTTTCTACTAGTTTTTGATTTAATAGCACCAATAACAGCTGGTACAACTGAAATCAAGATAATTAATATAAGAACCGTTGAGAAGTTATCTTTAATAATCGGAATATTACCAAAGAAATAACCTAGTAATGTACAGCTGAGTACCCATAACACTGCACCTAAAACATTATACATAATGAAGTAGCCATACTTCATTTTACTAGCCCCTGCAACAAATGGTATGAATGTACGGATGAAAGGCATAAAACGCGCGATGACGATCGTTTTTCCACCGTGTTTATTAAAGAACTTTTCTGCCGCTTCCATACGTTCTTTTTTTACGACTCTACCAAGGAAGCTCTTTGGTGGAATGGATGTCCCTACTTTATGACCAATATGATAGTTCATCGTATCCCCTAAAATTGCAGCCGCTAAAAACACAGGAATTAATATCCACATATTAAATGCGCCCATTGCTGCTGCTAATGTACCACTTGCAAAAAGCAATGAATCACCTGGCAGGAATGGGAAAATTACGACACCTGTTTCAACAAAAACAATTGCAAATAGAACAAAATAACTCAAATTACCAAACTTATGAATGATTTCCTCTAAATGCACATCAATATGCATAATAAAACTAATTAACTCCTTGATGAGTTCTATCATTTTTCCGTATGCTCTCTTTCAATTAAATTTTCTAAAGGCTTTGACGTAGCTAGACACCAAAGGGTTCCATTCTTGTTTACTGTCTATAGTGTTACTTCTCCCTCACTATATGACAAGCCTTTATAAAGTATGTAGATTTCACAAGTTTGATTTTATCACTTACAGACATACACACTCAACTTATTTAAATAAGTTGCCATGCTTTTTTACATTGCTGTAATATTGGCCAAAGTGATGCTTCAATCAATGGGTGTTCTTCGTCCTTCACTAAACTAACACCCTGCTACTACGTTTGCACTGCGCTTTCGCACAGAAATTGTTGCCCCTAATCAATTGAACTTGTACGGGCAGTTGATCTCCCACTTCTATTTATTCCTTCTCTTAAATCTTGAAAGGTGAATCTATTATAGGGATAAAAAAAGCTACTATTTTTCAATAGTAGCTACTGTTTCTTATACTTTTTCTTTTAATGTACGACGCAAAATTTTTCCTGTCGTATTTTTCGGTAATTCATCCAAAATCTCAATTACTTTAGGAACCTTGTATTTCACCATATGCTTTGCACAGTATGCGAGAAGATCTTCTGTTGAAGTTGCATCTGCATCTTTTAAAACAACATATGCATGAACTGCTTCACCTAGGTTAGGATCAGGGTAACCTACAACTGCCGCTTCAACGATATTATTATGCGCAAATAGTACTTCTTCAACCTCTCTTGGATAGACGTTAAATCCGCCTACAATAATCATATCTTTTTTACGGTCAACGATGTAGAAGTATCCTTCTTCGTCAACTCTAGCTAAGTCTCCAGTGTATAACCAGCCATCACGTATAGCCATCGCTGTTTCTTCAGGTAATTTATAATAGCCCTTCATAACATTTGGCCCTCGTACAATTAGCTCCCCTACTTCTCCAACGGGCACTTCCTGACCATTAACATCCACCACCCTATTTTCAACATTGGAAATGGATGTCCCAATAGAACCTGCCTTACGCTCACGATCCAATGGATTAAAGCAAGTTACTGGTGAAGCTTCCGATAAGCCAAAGCCCTCTGAAACACGCACATTAAATTTCTTCTCGAAATTATGTAATAGTGCTACCGGTAAAGACGCGCCACCTGAAATTGCTAAACGTATTGTTGAGAAATCTTCAGGGTTGCTTTCAGGTAATTGGTACAAGAAGTTATACATAGTTGGCACACCAGCAAAGACTGTTGCCTTTTGTTCCTTCGTTAATTTAAAGATTTCAGTTGGACTAAAACGTGGTACAAGTAAAACCGTTGCTCCACTCAATAAAGGCGCATTGGCTACGACAGTTAACGCAAATACATGGAAAACTGGTAACGTAGCAATAATACGATCATCTGCTTTATAGCCTAAATAATGTGCTACATCTCGTGCATTTGAATAGATATTTTTATGAGTCAGCATTGCACCCTTTGGAGTACCTGTCGTTCCTGAAGTATATAAAATAATTGCATTATCATCGTCAGCTACTTCTACTGGTTGGAAAGAGTCCGATGCACTAGCAATTACTTGTGAAAATAAATGAATTTTTGCCTTTGCTTCTTCGGATAAAGTCGCTACTTTTTCAGCAACATCTGCTGTTGTTTCACAAACAACAAATGTTTTTACTTTTGGAAAAGCATGTACACCCATTTCTACTAATGGAAGAAGTGCATCAAGTGCAATTACAGCTTTTACATCACCATTATGCAAAATATATGAAATTTCATCCGGTGTATAGATTGGATTAACAGGAATTGCCGTTGCCCCTAAACGCATTGTTGCATATAACGCAATTAAATAATGTGGTGTATTGCCGAGTAAAAACGCCACATGGTCCCCTTTTTCTACCCCTAAATCTTGTAACCCCTTTGCAAAACGACCAACCGTGTGTTCAAACTCACCGTACGTCGTATCTTTCCCCATAAAATGATACGCAATTTTATCCGGTTGTTCTAATGCTTGTTGACGAACGCTTGAAACTAAATTCAATTACACCATCCCCTTATCGTATCAATTTCGCCTTGGCGTAATTGAGGTCAGGATTTTGAATTGTGCCTAGGCCTGCACGAGGGCCGACACGATGTCGGTCATTTCGGTAATGCCACAGGACGTGGCGTTATTACCGATGCAGGTCAGTTAGCCGTTTTCGCAGGATACGAAGGTTTTAGGCTAACATCCTTTAAGCATTCCTTTGAAAATCCGTGACATCCGCCGGAGGCTTTATCTTCATTCAGTAGATGCATGGACATCCCTTAAAAAGGAATCACACCCGAATCCATCTCACCAACCCTGAGGTGGAAGTCTTCTACTGAATAGAGATAAAATGAATCATTATTCAGTAATATTATATAAGAAACACATCTAAAAGACAACGAAACTTTTTATTTCATGTCGTAAATTACGTCAAATAATTCATTTTTTTCTCCATCGCACATTTTGATTACGAACGAATATGCGAGATGTATCGCCAACGAATCAAATAAAAATAGACTACTTGTATTAAAACAAAAAACCCAAAAGCAAAGACAACTTCTTTGACAATGGAAATATTAGCAATATCCTTTAAGATCCCTTGAACCATAAGAAAAGCAAAGGCGCTATGCATCATTGCAACACCCCATGGCAAGAAAAATTGTGGGAATAAATGTCGATTTACAAGCTTTTTGAGCTCTGTATCTGTTAAGCCCATGCGCTTTAAGACATCGAATTTACGCTTTTCTCTTTCAAGAGAAGTATGCAGTTTAAAGTAAACGAAGCTACCTGCTGCTAATAAAAATACAGTTGCTACTAAGACCCCTACTAATGTGAATAAAGAGTAAGTAGCTAATACATAAGAATAATCTAACCCTGCATTTACAAAGAAAAATGGGCTAAATCTATTCTTCTTAGAAAAATATTGAGATCCTTTTAACTCTTCTATGTCTTTGCCGATATCTTTCGTTTCCATCCACTGAGGGATATAGAAGGTAAATAGATGATAGATTGGCTGTGCAACATCTTTATCAGCAATCGGCTTTCTAAGCTTACTAAAATCCTCATCGCTAATTACTATAGAATTCACACTAACAATAGACCCTGGGAATACTATTTTAGGATATACGCTATCAATTGTTATCGGGATAGAGTTTTCCTCTAATACTGTATGCACAACTTTATCTTTTAGTTTTTTTAGAGAATCTTCCGAGTATGGTATAAACACTGCCTCTCCTGAAGCCAAATCAAGTAATGGGTAACTATAAGAAGAAAGCAATACATTCATATCCGATTCCCTAAAAACTTCAACTTCATTGTGGGTATATGAAGATGTTTGCTTGATGACAACAAAGCGCGATAAATGATAGGACAAACCCTTCTCCTCTAATTGAATCCGTAAAGAGGAGATATGATTTCGCTCATATGGATTGTCAACATCTCCCTTATAGACAAGCCCTAATGGATTTAAACGATCATATTGAATCGTATAGGAAGACATCGTCGCTAATACACCGACCGATAAAAAGGCCATTGTTGACACCATCGTTACTACAAAAAACATTTTCACATTGTCCATCATAATATGCGTTTGCTCAGCTAACGAAAGAAGGCGATAACGTTGCCAGTGAAATTTACGTTTGTCCCGTGCTTTATCTAAAAAGCAAGGTAAAGAATCACTGAAAAAATAATATGTTCCAAAGGTCGCTAAAAACGGGATTACTACTGTTAAACCAATCCAAGATGTATTCGATACGATAAACGTTAGTACATATGCTGATAAGATAAGGGTAATACCAAATACTGCACGAATTTTTGAATAGGTTGAAACACTGTTTAAATAGTCATTTCCCTTAAGGAGATCGCGCAATTTTCTTTCACGTGTAAAATACACACTAATAAAGGAAATGACTACAAAAGCACTTGTGAAGACACCAATCGTTAGTAAAAATGGCTGCCATGAAACATATAAGGGTAAACTATCTAAATGTAAAATTTCTCGAACAATCATGAAAAAGAATTTCGAAAATGAGAAACCAAATATAATCCCCACAAAAATAGAGCCCGATCCAATAATCATTGTCTCCAAAAAGACAAGCTTATTCATCTGGCGTTTTTCCATTCCTAAATGTAATAAAATTGCAAACTCATGTGATCTAGCCTCTAAAAAAGCACTCATCGAATAATATAAAAAGAATAAGGTAAACAGGACGAGTACGGTTTCCGCACCTACCATCCCAATTAACGATGCTTCTCCTAGAATCCCTTGTTCAATATCCGGATGAAACATGAGCATTGAATAGATGAAAAACACAGCAACAGAAAAAAAGCTTGCCATGAAAAAGGCACCGTATATACGGCTGTTCCGTACGACATTACGGTAAGCGAATTGTCGAAAGGTCACCTACTTGTCCTCCTCCTAGTAAGCTCAAAACATTTAATATTCGTTGGAAAAACATTTGACGACGGTCATCTTTGTAAATTTCATTGAAAAATTCACCATCTTTAATAAATAGCACACGATCGCAGTAACTAGCTGCAATAGGATCATGTGTTACCATTACAATCGTTGTTCGTTTTTCCTGATTAATTTTTGTTAAAAGTTCAAGTACATCACGCGAAGAATTCGAATCCAAATTCCCTGTTGGCTCATCTGCTAAAATGAGACTTGGATTATGAATAAGTGCCCGCCCAATGGCAGTTCTTTGTGCTTGTCCACCTGATATTTCATTTGGGCGTTTATGCAAGAACGAAGTTAAATCGAGCTTTTCCACAATACTTGCAAGACGCTCCTCCATTACTTCTAATGGTTGTTGATCTAATGTAAGTGGTAGCACAATATTCTCTTCCACTGTCAGCATATGCAACAGATTAAAATCCTGGAAAATAAAACCGAGCTGTCTTCTTCTAAAGTAGGCTAGCTCGGTTGCTTTCAGCATATGAGGATTCATGCCATCTAAAATGATTTCTCCACTCGTTGGTTCATCAATCGTAGAAATGATATTCAATAATGTTGTTTTTCCACTTCCTGATGGACCCATGACTGCTAAAAACTCGCCTTCCTCCACATCAAAACTTAGTTGATTTAACGCACGATGAGTTACTTTGCCTTCATACACCTTCGTCACGTCTTTTATTTGTAAAATAGGCATACCTTGTTCACCTTATTTCTTATTTAATTCCATGGATTCTGGTAAAAGCCATTGTAATACTACCTCAAAGCCAATTTGAAAATGCGGCTCTGTTAATGATTCAGCTGACTGATTACCATCCTCCTCCACTAGACTAAAGCAATGCGACCCAACAATTACATCCCAGGCATCCATTTCGCCTTCAATGATTTCTCCACAAATCGTATAATGCCCACTGTACATCACTTGTTCACCTTCTACAGGAAAAGCGTTAAGTAAAGTTGGTTTATGTAAGTCTAGCCCAAGCTTATTCGAAAAATGCATTACTTCTTCATTAACCAAAAGACTAGCTTTACGAAAATTTTTACAGGATAAACAATCACAAACATCGTTTTTCGATTCGTATAATGCCTCTGTTTTTTCTGTCTCTACATGTAAAACCCATTCATCCAAACATACTTCTGTCATTTCTGATCCCCCTAATTCGTAAATGTCACTGTAACAATTGTTCCTTTTCCTACCTCTGATGTAATGTTTAATTCGTGACCGAGTTTTTCACAGATTTCTTTTGCTAAATATAAGCCCATTCCTGTGGATTCCCCAGTTTTACGCCCATTCTCACCAGTAAAGAAGGCTTTAGTGACACGAGAAAGATCGGAAGTTGGAATACCGATACCTTCATCACGAATGGCTAATTGTACGTAGTCATTCTTTTTAATGGCGGAAATGACTATTTTCTTATTTGATTCAAACGTATATTTAACCGCATTCGTTACGAATTGCCCGAGAATAAAGCGCAGCCACTTTGAATCACTTGCTACGATGATGTCATCCTCAATATGAATTTCTGGGAAAACACGCTTTGTAATAAATAAACGTTTATTTTCATTTACAGTTGCAGTCACAATCGTTTTTAAAGCAACCTGTTCTACTTGCATATCCTCTTCAAAATTTTCTAATCGAGCATTCACCAACACCATATCCAAGCCTCTTCGTAAGCGGTCAATTTCCTCCTGCACATTCTTTTTATCAAGAGGACGTTCATCCTGCAATAAAAGCTCAATAACAGAAATTGGCGTTTTCATCTGATGCACCCATTGATTAATAAACTGATCATGTCGTTTTTGGCCTGCATATAATGCTTGAAGCTCATGCTTATATAGTCGATATAGTTCATGCATATATTGCTCAGCCTTCATCGCCTCAGGTGTTTTAGCATTTTTTTGTAACACATCCTCCATTGTTTTAGGAAGCTGTGATATTTTTAATAAATAACGTTGGCGCATTAAATAACGGATAAGTAAAAACGAGGCTAACAACACTAAACTAATACAGAAGGAATAAATAGCAGTGTCAACATTTCGAAAGCCGTCCAACCAATATAAGACCATGATGAAGCCGACTAATATGATCTGGAATACAATGAACGATGCGTAATCACGCAAAAATAATTTCCAGCCCACTATAACTCACCTGCATTTAAAATAAAGCGATAGCCTGCTCCGCGTACCGTTTCAATAGAAGACGCAATATGATAATCAGCCAACTTTTTCCGCACTCGTGTCATATTGACGTTCAGCGTATTCTCATCAACAAATGCCTGATCGTCCCAAAGCTCTTCTAACAGTTGCTCACGTGTCACTACTTTTGGAGCATTCCCCATTAACAATTCTAAAATGATACATTCTTTTTTCTGAAGTGGAATCTCTAAATCATTTTTATGAAGCTCCATTCTTTCTAAATGAAGAATAAGCTGTCCTTGTTTAATCGTCCGCTCCTCTTGTCTTGCCGCATATTCACCATATGTACGACGCAAGTGACTACGGATTTTAGCCAGTACAATTTCATAATTAAATGGCTTCGTTATGAAATCGTCGCCCCCATTTTCTAGCGCAAAAATTTGATCCATTTCGCCAGAACGAGCGGAAATGAAAATAATTGGACAAGTTGTATGTTGACGTAGCTGGCGACACCAATAGTAGCCATCGTACGAAGGTAAATTTATATCAAGCAACACCATATGTGGATTAAATGCTGTAAATTCTTCAACGAGATGATCAAATTCTTTGATCGTTTCAACTTCGTATTGATATTTTCTAAGCGTTTCTGCGAGCAATGACGCAATCTTTACATCATCTTCGACAATAAATATTCGATGCTTCTCCATACCAACACTCCTTTCTATCTTATATTGTATCAAAAAAAGGTTCGATGACATAACTGTCAGCGAACCTTTTGTAGCAAAAGTTAACACGAATTATTAGCTAGAAATATTTGTCTCAAAATGCCTCTGCCTTAATAAGGGGTATCACCATAACGTGGGGGCTGATTTCCGTTCCGGCTAGGCGCTTTCCTAGGGTGTCCGATGAGCTGCTTTTTTGTTCCTGTTGCTTCGCTTTCGCACAGAAAACATCTGCTTCGTTGCAGGTCTCGGGTCGACAGATGTTTTTTGCACGAAAGCGTAGTGGCACGATGTTGGTCACGAAGGCGTTATCCAAGGAGTTACCGGGCTTCCATACCAATCAACTTATCCGCATGACATGCGTTTTAACAAAATGTCATCCAACTTTGTTTATCGGAACACTTTTACGTTTTATCGCCCAACTTTTGAATTTTATCGACTAACTTTCTCGTTTTATCACCCAACTTTTAATTTTTACCGACTTCCACCTTCCAAAGAACAAAAAAAGGATTCATACACAAAACTGTGTGTGAACCCTTTTACTTTATTATGTCGCCTAGCCAGAATGAAGATCAACTTAAAATCCTCAATAAGGACATGTGCCAATTTCTACACAAGCTTTTCTTAATAAATTAATTGTAAAAACTCTTCTGTCGTAATTCCACCAAAGTATGTTGGAATATCAATATTTGTTAACGCCTCAGCAATTGCAGTTCGATCATAGTTTGTCCCAACTAATCGTTGTTCAACATCAGCCATGTCGCCCACGCCGAAGAAATCACCAAAAATATGCGCTTCTTCAATAATTCCGTGATTCACCTCTAAGCGAATATCAATGCCTCCTGATGGGAAACGATGTGTTTTTTGAATGTTAAAGCGTGGTGATTTCCCATAGTTCCATTCCCATGTTTGATAACGCTCAGCAGATAGCTTATGGATATTTGCCCAATCTTCCTCCGTTAACTCATAATAGCGAATATTTTCTTCACCACCGAAAATGGATTTTAAAATTTCTAGGCGGAATTCTTCGACTGTCATCTTGTCCTTTAAGAACTCTGAAATATTAGCTACTCGTGAACGAATCGATTTAATGCCCTTTGATTCAATTTTATCTTTCTTCACCTTCAATGCGGATACAACAGCATCAATTTCTGTATCAAACATTAAAGTACCGTGGCTAAACATACGGCCCTTTGTAGAAAACTGTGCATTCCCAGAAACTTTACGTCCTTCCGCTAAAATGTCGTTGCGGCCTGAAAGCTCAGCATGAACGCCCATTTTTGCAAGTGCATCTACAACAGGCTGAGTGAATTTTTTATAATTCATAAAACTATCGCCATCGTCTTTAGTGATAAAACTGTAGTTAAGATTCCCTAAATCATGATACACCGCGCCCCCACCAGAAAGACGTCGCACAACGATAATGCCATTATCCTCTACATAATCTGTATTAATCTCTTCGATAGTATTTTGATTTTTACCAATGATGATTGAAGGCTGATTAATGTAAAAAAGTAGCACTGGCTCCTTCTCAACATCCATCGTTTTTAATAAATACTCCTCAATGGCAAGGTTAATGCGTGGATCATGAATCCCTTTATTATCAACGAATATCATAAATTACGTTTCCTCCTTCACAAAATATCCATATTTATTTTATCGTAAATTAGGCATTTTGTGTTGACGAAACGCTTCTGTTATAATACACTAGGAAATATCAAAACAGTAATAGTACAGATGAACTTAAAGGAGGAGTCCACAATGTTAGAAAATGTAGTTGAATTTTTCAAGAACCTACCTGCAAAGCAATGCACAGAATGCGGTGAAAAAATTGAAGAACAAAGTGAATGCTACAGCAACACTTGTGAAAACTGTAACCACCTATAAGCATTTGCCTATTCTGTGAAGTAGTCATATACGTGCCCCACACGTACTAATAATGACAACCCTCATCATATTTTGATGAACCCTTAATTAAATCTCTTACACTTACAAAACAGCAGCTGATACGCTCATATCGGCTGTTGTTTTTTGTGTGATTTTGTTGCATATGAGCGATTTTCCGTTGGAGCCGAGCAGTTCTTTTTGGTAATGGAGCGATTTTCACCCGTACCCGAGCAGTTTTATTCTCTACCTGATCAGTTTTCAAAGATACCCGAGCTGTTCTTCTCTCTACCTGATCAGTTTTTGGCAGCTCTTCCTCCTCCCTATTTAAAGCAATCATTCAACCACAAAAAACACCCACCAATATTGGTGGGTGTAAAAAATTCCTATTTTTAGTTTTCTTCAGCTACTTTTGAGTAACGTTTTGTGTGTAGTAACATGAAATAACCGAAAGTAATAGCTAAGAATGCTACTAGGAAGCCTGCTAGAACTCCGTAGTTTTGCATTAAGTATGATGTATCACCAGTTGAAATACTAGCTTTAAATGCTGAAACAGTATATGTCATTGGTAATAGTTTATTAAATACTTGTAATGGTGATGGGATTAACTCAAGTGGGAATGTACCCGCACTTGTTGTAAGTTGTAAAATTAATACAACAATCGCCATGAAGCGTCCTGGATCACCGAAAATAGATACTAACATTTGAATTAAAGCTAAGAAAACATAACTTGTTAATAATGCTGTTAGGAAGAAGTATCCAAAATTGTCTACTTCAAGGCCTAAGCTCCATTTTACAATAACCACTGTTAATATAGTTTGAATTAAGCCGACTATTGCTAAAACTGAGACCTTACTTGCAAACCAAGTTGCTCCATTTTTTGGACGAATCGCTGGTTCCACAAGTGGGAAAACGATAGAGATTAATAACGCACCAACGAATAAACCAAGAGAAATAAAGTATGGTGAGAAACCTGTACCATAGTTAGGTACATGGTTTACAGATTCTTTATCAACCTCAACTGGGCTACCTACCATATCATATGTGTCTTTGCTTGCATGAACTTCTTTTGCTTTTTCACTTGCTTCACCTAGTTTGCTAGATAAAGTTGATGTACCATCTACAAGTTCAGTAGTACCATCAGCAAGCGTTTTAGAACCTTCTGCTAATTCACCTGATTTAGAGGCAAGTGTTGATGTACCTTGATTTAATGTTGTTGAACCACTCGCTAGCTCATTTAAACCTGAAGCCAATGTTTTAGAACCTGTTACGGCTGTCTTAACACCAGCATTTAATTCACCTAATTTTTGAGCAAGTGTTGCATTACCAGCTTGAAGACCTTTTGCTCCTTGGACTAACGCACCACTTTTTGATGTTAACTCATTAGCACCTGCTAACACTTGTGATTGACCTGCTGCAATTTGTGATGCACCAGAACTTACTTGATTAGCACCAGCTTGTAATTTTTCTGTACCAGCAGTTAAAGAACCTAAGCCATTATGCACGCTTGCACTTCCTGCTTGTAGCTCTGCTAATGTTTGTTTTAATACTGCCGCTTGCTCTTCAGGCAATGAAGCCATCATGCCTTGTAATTGATTAGATAAAGCTGTGATGCCTTCTGCTACTTTTGCAGAACCCGCTGTTAATTGGCCTGCTGCACCATTTAATGCGCCTGCATTTTCAGCAATTGAAGCTGCACCTGCACTAATTTGTTTTTGTTTATCGCTAATTGTAGCTAAACCTGATTGAACCTTTGCTACACCCTGTGTATATTGTGATACACCTTGCTCAAGTGTTGTTGCTCCAGATGCTGCTTGCTGTGCACCTTGTTGTAACTGTCCAGCGCCGTCTTGTATTTTTACTAGACCAGTAGTTAAGTCATTTGCACCTTTTGCAGCGTCTCCAGCACCTTTAGTAATTTTATCTGCACCATTTGACAATTCAACTGTACTTGATGCTAGTTGCTCAAGATAACCTTTTAAATCCTTTGTACCATCAGCTAAAGTTTTAGCACCTTCATCTAGCTTATTCGAGCCATCAGCAGCCTCTGTAAAGCCATCTCCAAGAGTTGTAATAGAATCAAATAACTTTTCAGCATAAGTTGCTGAAACTTGTGAATTTACTTCCGCACGTACACGGTCCATTGCTGTTTCACCAATTTGTGCACCAAGGAAGTTCAATCCTTCATTCGGAATATAATTCATAACTAGTTTAGAAGGTTTGTCATCTAATAAAGTAGTTGCGTGCTCAGAGAAATTTGTTGGAATTTCTAGAATCATATAGTAATCACGGCCATGTAAGCCTTTTTCAGCTTCTTCTTTGGAAACGTCAATAAACTTAAACTCGTTACTCTCGACAAGCTTATCGACTAAATCGTTCCCTAAATCTAATTTAACTCCTTCCATTTCAGCGCCCTTATCTTCATTGACAACAGCTACTGGCAAGTTCGGAAGACCTTCATACGGATCCCAGAATGCCCATAAAAACATACCGGCATACATGACTGGGATAAATAATACAGCGATTATTGAAACAAGCATTTTTCTTGTTTTAAAGATTTTCAGCCACTCAGCTTTAATCATAAGTTTTCTTCACTCCTATAATTTTTGACCGAAAACGTCAGTCGGTCATTTTTATTCAAAAAAAAATCTAAATCCTCACTAGACTGTCATTGATTCACCTTTTAACTAAGCCAAATCAAGTTAAAATTAGCCCACGGAAGATTGTTTCCTTGAAAAGATTTAAGATCTTTTCTTCAGGAATAATGTCGCCATGTAGCTCATGCCAATCAACGACAAACGCTAGATACGCCTTTAACAATAGAAAGCTTACTAGTTCTGCATCACAATCTCTAACTTCTCCTTTATCGATACGTCTTTGAATTAATTCCGTAACGTAGGATAAAATTTCAGTTTCAATGCGAGCTAAAACTTGTTTAACTGCTGGCGTTCGTAGCTCCTTTTCTTCCTCTAATAACTTCGCAAATAAAAGATGTTTTTCACGGAACTGTAGCATTTTCATTAAAGCATTATGTGCATTGTCCATAAAGCTCGCTGATGCATCCAACACTGCATCTGCTTCTGCTTGCATTTCTCGTACAAGTGACATAGCTATCTCTTGAAATAAAATTTCTTTATTTGCAAAGAATGTGTAAATCGTCCCTTTACCGACATTGGCGATTTTAGCCACTTGCTCCATTGTTGTGGCCTTGTAACCAAACAATGTAAAGGATTTTGCAGCTGCTTCAAGAATTTCCTGCCTACGATCCATTAGTAACATCCTTTCCTGTTCTATTATGTACATGCCTTTGTACACGAAAATGATAATGACCAGAAAACCATTCCGGTCATCTGGTCATTATCATATTCCTATTTTAAAAATTATGCAAGCATTAATTGTGATTTTTTTCACTTTTTTTCATGATCACTATGCTCAGAAGTATCATTACCGTGATTCATCATGCTATGATCCATACTGTTATTATTTGCTTTTTCATCCTCTGGTAAAACGTTCGTCATATCAGGACTACCGGCAGTAATTTGTTGCTTCGGCATACTATGAACACCACTGCCTGAAGTAGTATGAGCATACATATAATATACCCCATCGTGGTCAAATGTAGTCGTCGCTTTATAAACGCCATCTTTCTCTAATTTACCGTCCATCATTTGCCCTTGATCACGTTTACCAGATTCCCAAACCTCAAATTGTACAACTGCGTCATCAACTTTTTTGCCACCTTCTACAACCTGCGCAGCAAGATCAATTGTTTCATTGATTGCTACTTCTTTCGGTGTTAAAATTTCAACTTCTGGTATTTGAGCTATCTCAGGCTCTGGTAAAGCTGCTGACTCTTTCTTTTCTCCGCAACCTACTAATAATGCAGGTACTGCGACTAATGCTAATAACCATTTTTTCATGTTTTATTCCTCCATTAACGGCAATGTAATTTTTACAACTGTGCCTTTTTCAACTTCACTTTCAATCTCTATCTTGCCATGTAACTGCTTCAGCAATTGTTCTACAATCGACAAGCCTAATCCACTGCCACCATCTGCTCGGCTCCGCGCTTTGTTAACACGATAAAAGCGCTCCGTTACATGCAATAAATCCTCTTGAGGAATACCCATTCCATAATCCTTAATGATAATTTTTGCACTAGCATTATTCTCTAAGGCAGTAATTTCAACCTTTGACTGTTCATACGAGTAATTAATGGCATTTTCAATAATATTAATAAAAATTTGTTTCAACTTTACTTCATCCGCTTTGATGATTAATGCATCATCAGCATCTAAATGGAGTGCAATGCTCTTCTTCTCTGCCTGATGAGTTAATATTTTTTGAACCTCACGTAATGTTTCGGCAAGAGGGATTGGATATAAAGTAATTTCTGCTTGTTCATTTTCCATACGAGCAAGTTGAAGCAATTCATTCGTTAAACGTTCCATACGATTTGCCTCACGTACAATGAGCTGGATCGTTTCCTCTTTTTGATGTTCTGGAATAATACCATTCTGCATTGCTTCGCTATAGCCTTTTACATAGCTAATGGGTGTCCGTAATTCATGTGAAACTGTCGCCAAAAACGTTTTTTGAGCCTCGTCCTCTTGTTGGATCGCCTCTGCCATTTGATTAAAGGTGCTCGATAGCCTTCCGATTTCATCTTTCGAATGAACTGGCACACGCGTCCCATAGTTTCCGTATGACATTTGCTCAACAGCTCTTTGTAAATTACTTAATGGTCGCATAATATGACGAATTCCCTTATAAATTAAATAGCTGATAACAAGTAAAAATATAAAGGCACTGACAAATAAGAAAATGACTTCATTATTCGCTAACTCACTAATTTTTGCTAGAGGGAAGTATATATAAATAATTCCTTCAAGCCTATTTTGATCCACTAGCGGAAGTACTACCGAAATTAGCTGTCTATCAAATCGGGGTTCATATCCTATTTTTTGTACATATTCACCCGCAAGTAATTGCTGTCGCTCTTCTGGACCAATTAATGTCTCGAAATCAATATCAAACGGCACACAGGCACTTAGTTCTCGCGGATTTCTTACTGCAAAGATATTCAAATTCGAATAATTAGCATACTGTTCAATATCTGCAATAAATTCATCCGTTACCTTACTACCGGTATACATCGTTTGTAGCTTTGTCCCTACTTCTACCATCATCTCTTCCGTGTCTTCTACATAAAGTCTTTCATATAGATAATCAGTCAGGACATACATAAAGACAACGGTAATGATCAAAAATGCAAAGATTAATAGCCAAATGCGTGTTGAAATCTTTTTCATTCGCCAGGATCAAAGCGATAGCCCACTCCCCAGACGGTTTGAATATGCCCCGCCGCTTCCTTTCCAAGCTTTATACGTAAGGTTTTTATATGAGTGTCCACAGTTCTTGTTCCCCCTACATAATCAATATCCCAAATACGTTCTAGTAATTGCTCCCTAGTATAAGCATTTCCAGGGTTATTCATAAATAAATGTAATAGTTCAAATTCCTTTAAAGTAAGCGGGACACTCTTTCCATCTACAGATACTTTTCGTGCAATCTCATCTATTTTAATAGGTCCAAGTATCACATATTTTTGCTGCAAGTCTTCAATATTAGTGCCACTTCTTCTTAGCACAGCATGGATCCGAGCAACTAGTTCATCATTTGTAAAGGGTTTTACAATATAATCATCTCCGCCAATTGTTAAGCCTTTAACCTTATCCTCATTTGCATCACGTGCTGTCAGGAAAATAATTGGTATATTCGACATCGCACGTATACTTTGACAAACCGCAAAGCCATCTTCGTGTGGCATCATCACATCAAGTAGAACTAAATCGATTTTTTCGCGCACGATCATATCGTAGGCTTCTGTACCACTCGCTGCTGTTACGGTCTCAATTTTTGCATTATGGAGCATCATTTCTATTAAATTACGCATATCTTGCTCATCATCAACAATTAATACAGTTGTCACATTTATTCCTCCCTCACTAACAATTGAAATGCACCTTTCCCCACATCAACTGTTTTTTTCACCTGACCTTCTTTTATGAAATACAAAGTATGGTCATCATAACCAGCGACAACAATATAATCTTTAAACTGATTTACGACAAACGGATTAGCTCCTACCTCTTGCTGCCATTTCACATTTCCATCAAAGTCGGCAACATATAATTCATTACGGCCATGACTAACAACGAGAACAGCATCCTTTGTTTTGGTTAATCCAACAGGCATTAAAGGCATTGCTATCTCCCCATGTTTGATGCCTGTTATAAGATCATATTTTTTAACAGAGCTATTCGGTTTACTTCCTTCTCCATGGCCACCAATCCATAGTTCATTTTTCTCTTCAAGAATTGCTATTCCATGTGATGATTTTTGAATCGGCCACTCTTGTTCAATTTCTAGATTCTCAATATTTAACACCGATAATTTCGTATCTTTATAATTAATCACATATAGCTTATCTTTATAAGCTGCCATTGACATAGGATAATTACCAATCTTCTGTGTTGCTAGTTCGTTGCCCTCTTCATCAAAGCTTGTCACTGTATTCGTTTTGCTATTCGTAATAAAAAACTGTTTTCTATTTTCAGCATAATACGCATTCGTTGAACCAAGCTGTACTTTTTTAGAATAGAGCTTCTTTCCGGTTGATAATGTATAGACGTCAATTTCATTTAATTGATGACCATACAATAACACACGATCATTTCCGAGGAGTACTGCCCCTGAGTAAGCTTTATCTAATAACCATGTTGCTATCACATCACCTTGTTCATCTATAAAATCTAGAGAAGGCTCTTGTATATTTAAGGATGCAATAAAATTCTGATCGCGTTCAATAGGCTCAAACGATTTCTCCGTACACCCTACTAGCAATACAAGCTGTACTAAAGAAAAAATGAAGAATGCCCATTTTTTCAACATCATCACCTCTGTTTCTTAACTATACTTCACAATTGTGAAATTCACGTGAAACTTGAGAGGTAAATTTATGACAAAGAAAACAAGCAAATTTCACAGTTATTATTATGTAATGCTACATTTACGAGCATTTATCCAATCCAAAATTATAGTAGCACATATACTACATAGATTATGGTTAGGAGGAATCAACGTTATGGTGTCCATTAGCTTATGTATGATTGTGAAAAATGAAGAAGATGTCATCGGTAGATGTCTAGCATCTGTAAAAGACTTAGTCGATGAGATTAATATCATCGATACTGGCTCTACCGACAATACGAAGCAAATTGTTAATGAGTTTACAGATCGTATTTTTGATTTTGAGTGGATTCATCATTTTGCAGCTGCAAGAAATTTTTCATTCCAACAAGCAACAAAGGAGTACATTTTATGGCTAGATGCAGACGACGTATTATTAGAAGAGGATCAGGAAAAATTGAAAGCACTAAAAGAATCCTTGACCCTTGATATAGATGCTATTTCTATGAATTATAATTTAAGCTTTGATAATGAAGGAAATGTAAGTTCTCTATTAAAAAGATATCGCTTAGTAAGAAGAAATAAACAATTCCAATGGATAGGTGCTGTACACGAATATTTAGAAGTCGGTGGAAATCTATTGGATAGTAATATCGCTGTCAGTCATTTACCACTTAATCACGATCATTCGCGGAATATTAACATCTATAAGCAGTTAGTTGACTCAGGAGAACAGCTCTCTCCACGAGATACATTTTATTACGCAAATGAATTACTGGATCACGGACAATTTGAGGATGCAATATTTTACTATGAGACATTTTTAACTTCTAAATTAGGCTGGGTAGAAGATAATGTTCGAGCCTGTTTCAAATTAGCAGATTGTTATTCTCATTTAAATGATCCAGAAAATAATCTGAGCTCCATTCTAAGAAGCTTTGAATACGATATTCCACGTCCAGAAGCGTGTTGTAGACTTGGTTTTCATTTAATGGAACAAGCCAGAAATTATGAAGCAATATTTTGGTATGAGCAAGCGCTTGTCATCAAGCAAAATCCTAACGCTCCTTTTCAAAACAAAACCTTTACGACATGGTTACCCCACTTACAACTTTGTGTCCTCTTTGATCGGTTACAACAATATGAAACTGCCAACGCGCATAATGAATTAGCCAGATCCTTTTTACCAAATGATGAAAAAATACTGCACAATAAAACATATTTTGATCGTATTTTAAAAAAGGGTAATGAAGAATCTTAATCTCTTCTATAGTAATGGATTAGTACATTGAAGTAATTTCTTAATTCTAGTATTAGGTTTTAACTATACATTGATTAAAAATACTTTTTCCGCTATCGATATTTTTAGAAAAGCCAAGGAGTTAACTGTCTATTTCATCTTCTCTCTCTATGAATACGATATTTGAGAGAGGAGGTGAAACAATGCAATTTGGAAATTTTAAAGAAAGAGTTTGCAGTAAATGTAATACATTCCCATGTTGTTGTAATCCTTGCGCCGCTCAAAGCTGTCCTATTTTCCCTGTTAAACCTACTGGAAAAACTGGTCCTACTGGCGCTACCGGGGCTACTGGTGTTACTGGGGCGACTGGTGTTACTGGCTCTACTGGTGTTACTGGTTCTACCGGAGCTATGGGAGCGACTGGGGCTACTGGTTCTACTGGCGTTACCGGTGACACTGGAGCTACTGGCTCTACCGGAGTTACTGGTTCTACTGGTTCTACTGGTTCTACTGGTTCTACTGGTTCTACTGGTTCTACTGGTTCTACTGGTTCTACTGGAGCTACTGGTTCTACCGGCTCTACCGGAGTTACTGGTTCTACTGGCTCTACTGGCATTACTGGTGACACTGGAGCTACTGGTTCTACTGGCGTGACTGGTTCTACTGGAGCTACTGGAGCTACT
>NZ_JBNNVB010000006.1:117783-118190 GCF_050280325.1 Lysinibacillus sp. NPDC093216
TACCTGGTGTTACTGGTGTTACTGGTGTTACTGGTGTTACTGGTGTTACTGGTGTTACTGGTGTTACTGGTGTTACTGGTGTTACTGGTGTTACTGGTGTTACTGGTGACACTGGAGCTACTGGTTCTTCCGGAGTTACCGGTTCTACTGGAGCTACTGGTTCTACCGGGGCTACCGGGGCTACCGGGGCTACCGGGGCTACCGGGGCTACCGGGGCTACCGGGGCTACGGGAGCTACTGGCTCTACTGGTGACACTGGAGCTACCGGCTCTACTGGGGCTACTGGTTCTACTGGCGTTACCGGTGACACTGGAGCTACTGGTGTTACTGGTTCTACTGGTTCTACTGGTTCTACTGGTTCTACTGGTTCTACTGGTTCTACTGGTTCTACTGGTTCTACTGGCTCT
>NZ_JBNNVB010000006.1:118287-118661 GCF_050280325.1 Lysinibacillus sp. NPDC093216
TATACTGGTTCTACTGGTTCTACTGGTTCTACTGGTTCTACTGGTTCTACTGGTTCTACTGGTTCTACTGGTTCTACTGGTTCTACTGGTTCTACTGGTTCTACTGGAGCTACCGGTTCTACTGGCGTGACTGGTTCTGCTGGAGCTACCGGTTCTACTGGCGTTACTGGTGACACCGGAGCTACTGGTATTACTGGGGCTACCGGAGTTACCGGCTCTACTGGGGCTACTGGTTCTACTGGGGCTACTGGCGTTACTGGTAACACTGGCGCTACTGGGGCTACCGGAGTTACCGGCTCTACTGGTGTGACTGGTTCTACTGGGGCTACTGGGGCTACTGGGGCTACTGGGGCTACTGGGGCTGCTGGGGCTAC
>NZ_JBNNVB010000006.1:118756-204965 GCF_050280325.1 Lysinibacillus sp. NPDC093216
GCTACTGGGGCTACTGGGGCTACTGGGGCTACTGGGGCTACTGGGGCTACTGGGGCTACTGGGGCTACTGGGGCTACTGGGGCTACTGGGGCTACTGGGGCTACTGGGGCTACCGGTTCTACTGGGGCTACTGGCTCTGCTGGTGCGACTGGGGCTACCGGCTCTACTGGTGTGACTGGTTCTACTGGTTCTACCGGGGCTCCTGGTGTTACTGGTGTTACTGGTGACACTGGAGCTACTGGTTCTTCCGGAGTTACCGGTTCTACCGGGGCTACCGGGGCTACCGGGGCTACGGGAGCTACTGGCTCTACTGGCGTTACTGGTGACACTGGAGCTACCGGCTCTACTGGGGCTACTGGGGCTACTGGAGCTACCGGCTCTACTGGGGCTACTGGTTCTACTGGCGTTACTGGTGACACTGGAACTACCGGCTCTACTGGGGCTACTGGGGCTACTGGGGCTACTGGTTCTTTCGGAGTTACCGGTTCTACTGGTTCTACCGGGGCTACTGGAGTTACTGGCTCTACTGGCGTTACTGGAGCTACTGGTTCTACCGGAGTTACCGGTTCTACTGGAGCTACTGGTTCTACCGGAGTTACCGGTTCTACTGGTTCTTCCGGGGCTACGGGAACTACTGGCTCTACTGGCGTTACTGGTGACACTGGAGCTACCGGCTCTACTGGGGCTACTGGTTCTACCGGAGTTACCGGTTCTACTGGAGCTACTGGTTCTTCCGGGGCTACGGGAACTACTGGCTCTACTGGCGTTACTGGTGACACTGGAGCTACCGGCTCTACTGGGGCTACTGGTTCTTCCGGAGTTACCGGTTCTACTGGAGCTACTGGTTCTTCCGGGGCTACGGGAGCTACTGGCTCTACTGGCGTTACTGGCTCTACTGGGGCTACTGGTTCTTCCGGAGTTACCGGTTCTACTGGCGTTACTGGATCTACTGGCGTTACTGGTGACACTGGAGCTACTGGAGCTACTGGTGTGACTGGTTCTACTGGCTCTACTGGCGTTACAGGTTCTACCGGGGCTACTGGAGCAACAGGCTCTACCGGAGCAACGGGCGCTACGGGAACAACAGGCTCTACTGGAGCAACAGGCTCTACTGGTGCTACTGGCTCTACTGGAGCAACAGGTACTACTGGAGCAACTGGGGCTACTGGAGCAACAGGTACTACTGGAGCTACTGGGGCTACTGGGGCTACTGGAGCAACAGGTGTTACTGGTGTTACTGGTTTCACTGGTGTTACTGGTTTCACTGGTGTTACCGGCTCTACCGGACCAGCATTTACAGAAGGTTTCTCAGCATTTGCTAATGCTTTAACAGTAAGTGCTTCTACCACAATTACTAACTGGAGTGTTGCAGCTCCATATTTCACAACGCCAGCATTCAATCCAACGACCGGAATTTTCACTGTTCCAACGACTGGAAGATATGCTTTTGAAGCTACAATCAACTACTCAACTACTGCAGCGATTACCATAAGCTTAGGTGCCGGTATCAATCCATCATTTGCTATTCGCCAAAACACTACCACAGATTTAATAAGTGGTTTATTCCCTGTATTAAATATAGCTGTAACCCTGTTAACCTTACGTGCTGTCCTTGGTAATGGGACAGTAACATTAGCTGGGGAAGCCGATTTAAATGCAGGTGATGTTATTGATTTATTCTACAATGCTAACGGTTTAACGTTAGGACTTACTCTTGGAGGAGCTAACTCCGGCGGTATTGTATGGTCATGTCACCGAATTTCATAGCATTAAGATCTTTACTGGGAAAGTAGAAACTTACTTTCCCAGTTTTTAATTTGAGTTATCTAACTTGTGCAATTTGTACTTTGTCCTATCAAATTTCAAAATAAAAAAGTAGTACAAACATTGATCTTCAAGTTTGTACTACTTACTGATAACCATTTATCCTTAAAAATCGCCAAACATTTCCTTTAATGTTTCGTCAGCAATATTTTTACCTTGCTCAACGCACTCAGGTATTGATATTCCTTCGAAGGAACTCCCCGAGAGCTTAACAGTCGGAAAATGTTCACGTAATTCTTGTTTTACTCGCTCTACCTTCGTTTCATGTCCTACCGTATACTGTGGCATAGCATTTTTCCAGCGGGAAACTACAGTCATTAACGGTTCTCCATTTACACCAATTGTTTTCATTAAATCCTGCAATACAGTCTTTTCAATTTCTGTATCAGATAACGCTACAATTGCCTCGTCACCGACTCGGCCAATATAACTGCGTAACAGCACATAATCATCTGGTGTTGTGCCTGGCCATTTGCGGTTAATCCAAGTACAAGAAGTTATTGAAAAATCACTATTTCGGGAGACAAAAAATGATAACGCATCTAGATCACCTAACTGATCTTTTTTAAATGCCATTGTCACAGTAGCAATAGTTGCTGCCTTCATCGTACTCAATTCATTTAATAGCTGGTGTTTACTGAACATTTTTCTTGCCACATTAAATGGTGTAGCAATAATAACAGCATCTGCTTTTAATTGTGTAAAATTGTTTAACACAACTTGGACTGTACCATCCTTACCATGTTCAATTTCCTCAACTTTAACACCCTTCATAACTGTCCCTGGAAGTAGTGATTCTTCAAGTTTTTCGATAAGTGACTCAAGACCATTATTAAATGTTTGAAAAATCCCCTTATCTTTCGTATTGAGTTTGTTACTTAAAAAATTCGCACCAGACTTTTTCATACCAATCAGTAGACTACGATATTTTTGCTCTAATCCATAGAGCTGTGGGAATGTTGAGCGCATGCTTAACTGCTCAATATCACCAGCAAATGTTCCTGCAAGTAATGGCTCTACTAGATTTTCTACAATTTCAGCACCGAATCTTCTTCTAAAAAATTGCCCTAATGGTTGGTCATCGTTCTGTGCAGACCGAGGGATGAAAAAATCCCCCGCCGCACGAACTTTCCCGCTAAGTGAAAACAAACCTGATGTAATAAATGACGAGACATGTGGTGTTGCTCCAGACAAAAGACTGCTCGGGATTGGATACAATTGACTACCAACGGCAACATAAGTCGGTCCTGTATTGCTTGTAATCATTTCCTGTTCAATGCCTAAATCCTTTGCCAAAGCATATACATAGTTCTCACGATCAAAAAAAGATTCTGGACCGCGCTCGATAATAAAGCCATCTTTTCTCAGTGTTTGTATTTTTCCGCCAAGACGTAATGACGACTCGACAAGTACGATATCTAACGGCAATTCTTTTGCGCTTGCTTCTTTTTGCAAATAGAACGCAGCTGTGAGGCCAGTAATGCCACCGCCTACAACAACTACCTTTCGTCTTTTTTGAGTCACCAACATCATCACTTTCTTTTCGCTTAGCTTAATTTTTTATGAATGGCATCAACCATTGCATCAATAAATAACGGGTGTGTATTTGGCATTGCTGGACGATAATATTTCGCGCCAAGTTCATCACAAACAACTTTACATTCATAATCGTTGTCATATAACACTTCTAAATGTTCTGTTACAAAGCCAACTGGTGTATAAACGAATGAACGGAAGCCCTTTTGCTCGTAAAGTTCACGCGTTAAGTCCTGAACATCTGGACCGATCCATGGCTCAGGTGTTTGACCTGCTGACTGCCAGCCAACTTCTACATTGTTTACACCTGTCGCTTCTTTAATTAATCGAGCCGTCTCAATTAATTGATCTTCATATGGATCGCCTAGCTCTTTAATTTTCTCTGGAAGTGAATGTGCAGACACGATTAAACATGCTTTTTCACGTTCTCCTTCAGACATTGCATTAAATGTTTCATTCACTTTCATTTTCCAATACTCAATGAACTTCGGCTCATCATACCAAGATTCTACAGAAGTAATTGTTAATCGATCTCCAGCCGCTTCTGTTGCACGACCATTATATGATTTAATAGAGAACGTTGAGAAGTGAGGAGCTAATACGATAGAAATCGCTTCTTTAATACCTTCCGCTACCATTCCTTCTACAGCATCTTCAATGAATGGGTGGATATGCTTTAATCCGATAAATAATTTATATTCCACATTATCTTGTACTTCATTTAAACGTGCACATAAAGCTTCAGCCTGCGCTTTAGTAGCAGCAGCAAGTGGCGATAAACCACCGATTGCTTCATAACGACTGCGTAAATCTTCTAAATGCTCTTCTGTTGGTTTGCGACCGTGGCGAATATGCGTATAGTAAGGTTCGATGTCTTCTTCTTTATAGGGTGTTCCGTATGCCATAACTAATAAGCCTTTAACTTCTTTCATTACCTTTTCACCTCTAAATAATAGTTAAATATATCTTTAATTATAGTATGTGACAAAAAGAAGCTGTCCAATTCATTAGGTTGGACAGCACCCTTTCTACGATGAAATCGAGATGTCATTCATAGAAAAGAAAATATTCTTGTTCATATCTATATTAAGAGCGTGCTTGGATTTGTTGAGCACTATACTCATGAATAAGAGCTGTTAAACGTTTTAACACTTCTGGGTCAACCTCTGGGAAGACACCATGACCTAAGTTAAAAATATGTCCTGGCATTTCTAAGCCTTGATCGATAATATCTTTCGTGCGTTTTTCAATAATTGACCAGTCAGCAAGTAATAGTGATGGATCTAAATTGCCTTGTACTGGTTTAGTTATACCGTTTGCACGCGCTTCTTTAATTGGTAAACGCCAATCTAAGCCAACTACATCAATCGGTAAATCATTCCATTCTTTTGCTAAATGACTTGCACCGACGCCAAACTGAATAAGTGGCACATTTTCTTTTTTCAGCTCAGCAAAAATACGTGTCATAATCGGTTTAATGAAAACACGATAGTCTTCAACATTTAAAGCACCTACCCAAGAGTCAAATATTTGGATAGCTTTTGCTCCCGCTTCGACTTGGGCAGAAACATCAGAAATAATCATGTCAGCTAATTTGTCCATTAATGCAAACCAAGCTTGAGGCTCTGATACCATAAATGACTTTGTTTTATTATAATTTCTTGAAGGACCACCTTCAATCATATAGCTTGCAAGGGTGAATGGCGCACCTGCAAAGCAGATTAAAGGTACATTTAGTTGTTCCTCTGTTAACATTTTTATCGTCTCTAAAACGTATGGTGTATGTTCTTTCGCATTAAATTCGCCTAATTTTTCTATATCAGCGACTGAGCGAATAGGATTTGAAATTACAGGACCTACGCCTGCTTTGATTTTCACATCTACCCCAATACCAGGGAGTGGAGTTACTATATCTTTGTATAAAATTGCCGCATCAACATTGTAATTTTCTACTGGTAATCGCGTTACATATGCACAAAGCTCAGGTTGAAGTGTAATTTCCTCTAAAGAATACTTTTCTTTAATCGCACGATATTCTGGCTGAGAGCGTCCTGCTTGTCGCATATACCATACTGGTGTATGCTCAGTTCTTTCTCCTCGTGCAGCACGTAGAAGAGTATCATTAAAAGTTGTCATGAATAGTTCCTTCCCCTCAATAAAATTCATATCGTAAAATTCTCTTGTTTATTCCGTTATTATTGATATCCGTTTTCAATAGTAAACGCTTCCTCTGTTATTGTATAGTTTTCATAGTGAAATGTCATAAAATTGTTCTTTCTAAGACATTTCTTTTTTGACAAAGCTTTAGACTTCCACTTAAATGGAGATAATCACGCTATATTACGAAAATTCATAAGGAGGTCAATTTTATGTATATTTATTTAACTTCTGGTACAGGTGATTTTTTAGAACAGATTAAGAATAAATATCCAAACGAGGCAATGATTTTAATACATGGAGAAGGGAACTCCGTGCTTATACACGAAACTGAAAGAAAATCAGTCTTTGCCACACCTCGTAAGTTTGAAGTGCTAGATTCAGTAAATGATTTAGAAGAACGCGGCTTCTTTGTATTCAACAATATTCCCGTTACAGATGAGGGTCGACCAGTTTTTGAACATCGCTTTTTAAATCGAGCAGGCGCTATAGAAGATGAGCCAGGCTTTGTAGCATTTCGACTACTTCGTCCATTAAATAGTGAAACATACATTGTCATGACACAATGGAACGGCCCTCATTCGTTTGAAGCATGGAAAAGCTCAAAGGCCTTTGCATCCGCACACGCTGAACGAAAAGAACCAACAGGTGTGAATCAACAAAATATTTTCTCAGCAGCTTCATATGTCACAACCTATAGCGCTGCTCCAAAGGAAGAAAATGAAGATTAGTTAGGGCGTGCAGGGATTCACTGCTTTCCACGGGTATCTCCCGGGTGCGAGGGTATTCGCTTTTCTTCCGCGAGTATTCGCTTCCCTTCCGCGAGTATTCTGCTCGGGTGCGCGAGTATCCACCAGGTGCGCGGGTATTCACTGCTCTTCCGCGAGTATTTCACTCAGATTCGCGAGTATTCGCTTCCCTTCCGCGAGTATTCTCCCCGGATTCGCGAGTATTCGCTTCTCTTCCGCGAGTATCCACCAGGTGCGGGGTACTCGATGTTCTTCCGCGGGTTTTCTACTCGGTTTCGCGGGTATTCACTGCTCTTCCGCGAGTATTCTCCGGGGGCGCGGGTATTCACTGCTCTTCCGCGAGTATTTCACTCAGATTCGCGAGTATTCGCTTCCCTTCCGCGAGTATTCTGCTCGGGTGCGCGAGTATCCACCAGGTGCAGGGTACTCGATGCTCTTCCGCGGGTATTCTCCCCGGATTCGCGGGTATCCACCGACCTTCCGGGGGCATTCTCCAGAACGCGGGGAATGCATTACTCTTGCCAAGAATATTCTTTTATGAGAAGTGCTGAACCGCTGTTTATCCAGTTTGTGAAACTATTATGTTACTAATAAAAATCTAGGATAATCTGTTTAAGGGGGTTTTACTGTGAACCAACGTTTACTTGAAAAGATTGATGCCCATTTTGATGAAATGGTGGCGATTCGTCGTCATCTACATATGCATCCGGAGCTGAGCTTTCTGGAGCAAGAAACCGCTAATTATATTATTCAATTTTATAAAAATCTAGGCATACCGGTTGAAGCTAATGTCAGTGGATACGGTTTAATTGCACGGATTAAGGGAAGCAAGCCTGGCAAAACGATTGCCTTACGAGCAGACTTTGATGCACTGCCTATACAAGATGAAAAAGACGTACCATACAAATCAACTGTATCTGGCGTTATGCATGCTTGCGGGCATGATGGTCATACAGCTACTTTGTTAATTGTCGGTAAGCTATTGTGGGAAATGCGCGATGAATTAGCAGGAGAATATGTACTGATTCATCAGCATGCTGAAGAGGCTGATCCAGGAGGAGCGATTGGGATGGTACAGGCTGGAGCTTTGGATGGCGTTGATGCTATTTTTGGTACACATCTATCTTCTAACCATCCAACAGGCATGATTGGCTACCGCGTCGGTCCAACGATGGCTGCTGTTGATAGTTTTGAAATGAAAATTCAAGGTCAAGGCGGTCACGGCGCTCATCCGGATCAAACAAAGGATGCAATCGTTATTGGCTCTCAGCTTGTTATGAATTTACAACAACTTGTCGCACGTCGAGTTGACCCAATCGAATCGGCTGTTTTATCAGTTGGTTCATTCGTAGCATCTAATGCTGACAATATTATTGCCGATACAGCCTATTTAAATGGTACAATTCGAACATTTGATAAGAATGTTCGTGAAACGATGGAGCGTGAGTTTAAACGGGTTATCCAAGGTACAGAAATTGCGCATGATTGTACAATTGAACTGAATTATCGTCGTGGCTACCCCGCAGTTGTAAATCATGAGAAAGAAACACTATTTGTGCGTGACATCGCACAGGATATTTGCGATGTTATGGAAGTTAAAGCAAGTATGGGGGCTGAAGATTTCGCTTACTACTTAGAAGAAAAACCAGGTACTTTCTTCTTTACTGGAGCCAGACCATCTGAATATGCACCACATCATCATCCAAAATTCGATATAGATGAAAAAGGTATGCTCATTGCTGCAAAGGTATTATTAACAGCAGCACTAGACTACCAATTAGTAGAATAGAAAATAAAGCTCATTTCTCCAATTCTTTTATCGGAGAAATGAGCTTTTGATTTCATTATCAAGATTTTGAGACCTTAGCAGTCAATTCACTTACAATCAGTATGATAATAAAAGTTACATAAAACATTGGCTGTGTGATACCACATAGACCAACTATAATAGCTTGAGTGATCATCGCAAGACGTACAATTTGATTGACTGCTACCTTACGTGCTTCATCAGGTAAAGGATAAAGCATGTCCATGCGGAACTCACCACTTGATAATAATGCCGACTTTAATTGTATAGTTGTAGCAAAGCTTAATGCACCTGCAACAATCCATGAAACGACTGGTATATCTACAAAGGCTGCAATAACAGCTGAAATCACTGTTAAACGGAACCATAAATAAAAATGATCATCTGTTCGGATGAATGTACGGTACACCAAGTATTTTTGAGTATTATCCTTGTTGTATGGAACAAATTTGTAAAGCCAGTCAAGCCAACCTCGACGACGGATGCTACCACGTAGATGTGGAACGTCTGTGAAATAATTAGCAAAACGATAGAAGCTCATCATGCGGTTTTGTTCAAGCTTTACGAAATGCTCGTATGGGACAGGTTCACCCGTGCATTTTTTTCTAAATATTACAATATACACACACCCAATTGCAGCAGCAACAATTGCTAAAATAAGCTGCATATGAAGCCCCATGTACACAGCAACACTAAAGATAACAGCTCGAATTAGCCTGTCCACCCATATCATTTGACCCCGTTCACTATAACGAAAGCTAAATTCGCCCTGAACGCTCAAATACTTCAATATAATAATAAGTAGGAACACTGACCAAATTTCAAATGTAGTTAATTCAGTAACAGCCTTTAGTAAAGGGATACTAACGATATAAACAATTGCCACAACCCACACCTGTGACCAAAACGTCCACGCTAACGCCTTTTTGAAATACTGCGACATTTTTGATTCTAAAGGTAATAAATACACTTGGTCTGGCTCTCTCAAAAGTGAAGTTGGACGACTAAATGCTAGTAAAATCCCTACAAATACTGCGATTAATACCTCTGCTGGAAAATCAGACTGTACAACTTTCAGCCATTCACTATATTGATAACCCCCTGCTCCGATAAGAAATACTAGTACAATCGCTAAATGCCCTGTAAAAATAAACCGCATATATTTTTGCACTTCACCTATATAGTGCATGAAGCGAGAGGACCATACATCACGCAAGTTCTTCATGGTCGCGCTCCTTTGTCATTGCAATATATAAATCATCCAATGTCGCATGTGGCATCGCAAATGCGTTGCGTAAATCCTCCATTGTTCCTTGTGCTCGCACACGTCCTTCATGCAATAAAATGATGCGGTCACAATGCTTTTCAGCGGTCGATAAAATATGCGTGGACATTAATATAGAAGCGCCCTCTTTTTTCTTTTCATCCATCTGATCAAGCAATGATTGAATCCCAAGTGGATCAAGACCCACAAAAGGCTCATCAATAATGTAAAGACTTGGATTGACTAAAAAGGCACACATAATCATAACCTTTTGACGCATTCCCTTTGAGAAATGCGAAGGGAACCAATTAAGTCGCTTTTCCATTCGAAATTCTTTTAATAATATTTCTGAACGAGCTGCGAGTGTTGCTTCATCTAAACCGTAAGCCATTGCGGTCAATTCTAAATGTTCACGTAATGTTAGCTCATCGTATAATACAGGTGTTTCAGGAATATAGGAAAATGCTGTACGATACTTGTCCGTATTTTCCTTTAACGTCACACCATTCAAACGAATGTCGCCTTCTTTCGGAAGCATTGTTCCGATGATATGCTTAATCGTTGTACTTTTCCCAGCGCCGTTCAAGCCTATTAAGCCAACAAGCTCTCCTTTTTCAATCGCAAATGATAAATCTTTAATAACAGGCTTTCTTGTATAACCACCTGTCACATGTTGTACTTCTAATACCGTCATGCCCTCACTCCTCTTCTAGTTTATATTTTATCAAAAATTAGCAAATGATACAGTTATGAGTGTGATAGAATGTACTTACATATAAAATAAGGAGGAATTTTCAAATGAGCGATTGCCTATTTTGCAAAATCATTGATGGATCTATTCCAAGCACAAAAATTTATGAAGACGAGCATGTCTATGCATTTACTGACATTTCGCCCGTTGCAAAAGGTCATACACTATTAATTCCAAAACATCACTGTAAGGATCTATTCGAAATGCCTGAGGATGTAGCTCGTAATTTATATGCAGTAGCACCGAAAATTGCAAATGCTATTAAAGCTGCTTTTAATCCAATCGGACTGAATACAATTAATAATAATGGTGCTGCAGCTGGACAAACTGTTTTCCACTATCACTTACATTTTATTCCACGTTACGATCAAAAAGAAGGCTTGGGCTTAATTTGGCAAACACAAAAATATACACCAGAGCAATTAACTGAAGTTGCTGAAAGCATTAAAGCTAACATTGAGACACTCTAATTGTCAGAATTGTGTGTTGCAATTTTTAAATTTATAGCGTACAATCACAAATAAGTTTCGCTAACGGTCATGAGGACACGTTAGGAGACAAAAAAGATTAGCATAGTCGAGGAGAGATTAGAAATGAATACAAAGAATTTAGTATTAATGGCACTTTTAGTTGGTGTTGGTGCTACCCTTTACGTGGTCACACCAGGTATGGTAAATGGCATGAAACCTGATTTCATGCTAACAATGATGTTTATTGGCATTTTATTGTTCCCTACTTTTAAAGAAACGTTCTTACTTTCTTTAGCAACAGGAGTACTTTCAGGATTGTTTACAACATTTCCAGCTGGCCTTGTTCCAAATATTATCGATAAAGCAGTAACAGGCTTTGTCTTTTTAGCTGTCTTAATGGTGCTAAAAAAATTGGCAAGCAATTTCGCAGTATCTGCTGGCTTAGTTGGTTTAGGAACAATTTTATCTGGAACGGTCTTTTTAGCAGTCGCACTTTTTGTTTTCAATGCAAATGTTGGTGCAACATTCGCTGTTCTATTTGTAGGCGTTGTATTACCTGCTGTAGTATTTAATGTTATTGCTTTTGCAATTATTTATCCTATAGTTGCAAAATTAGTGAAGCGTTCTAAATTCCAAACAGCTATTTCAATTTAATAAAAATACATGTTCATCTACAAAGGAAACTAAACAGTGATTCAAAATCACTCGTTTAGTTTCTTTTTTCTTTTTGTATTTGTACATTTCATGGTTTAATAGTAGGTAACACATGATCATTAAAGAAATGAGGTATTCAAAATGAAAGCAAAACCATTTTTATTTGGACTGGCAGCTGGGATTGTCGGCGGTACAATCGCTGTATTTTTTTCAACTCCTCAATCAGGACAACAATTACGTGCTAATTTGCGAGCAAATGCTGCAAGTACAAAGGACAAGCTTTTAGATGTAAAACAGCAAGCAGGCACAGTTAAACAATCCGTTAATTCACTCACAAATGAAATGAAAAATAATATACCACTAATAATAAATGATTTAAAACAAACTATTACTACATTTACTGAAGAAATCGAGCCGTCAAAAAATAACTTACAACAAGAAATAGAAGCATTACAGAATTCAATAAGCGAAATCGAGAAAAACGTTGCACAATTTACAGAAAAAAAGAAAAAACCGCAAGAAAAAGTTAGCGACTAAAGTCCTTGCACACTGATAAATAAACTGCATTTTTATCAATTTCAATCTATATAATGTTATTTTTCAACCACTTTTCAATTTTTTAATTTTTCTAACTTTAAACTTTTTTCCTTTATTGCTATAATATTTTTAAAATGTTAAAGAAAGCAGTAGGTGATGGCTTTGTCAGAGGAATTATACACTCAAAAAGAAGCGATGCTTTATAGTCAAAGAATTGCGCAATTATCAAAAGCCTTATGGAAAGCAGTGGAAAAAGATTGGCAGCAATGGATTAAACCCTACGATTTAAATATTAACGAACATCATATTTTATGGATTTCGTATCATTTAAAAGGGGCTTCAATTTCCGATGTGGCAAAATTCGGGGTTATGCACGTTTCTACAGCATTTAATTTTTCTAAAAAATTAGAAGAACGTGGATTCCTTAAGTTTTCAAAGCGGGATGACGATAAGCGTAATACGTATGTTGAGTTAACAGAAACAGGTACAGAACTTATTGTTGAAATGAATAGTAATTATCATAATACGTATCATTCTGTGCTAGAAGGCTCATTAGCTTTAAAAGACCTATACGGTCGCTTCCCAGAATTTTTAGACGTTATGGCTGTTATTCGCAATATATACGGTGAGGACTTCATCGACATTTTTGAGCGTTCCTTCCAACACTTCCGTGAGTCCTTTGATAAGGTAGAAGAACGTCCAACTGTAAAAGGATGAAAGTGAAAATAATAGGCTTTTAGGGTCGGTTGTTCGTAATCTGAGCTTAATGGCCTTAAAGCCTATAAATCATGCTAAAAGAGGTACTTCAGAAATTTTTCTGAGATACCTCCTTTTTCTTGCATTCTAGCAAAAATCAATTTACATTAGATAGGACCATTCATACTACGGAGTTGATAATCATGCATTGTTGGAAAATATTAAACCTTGAACATCATTACGGAAAAACGCGTATTATGATCATGGCTATATTTTCTTTTTTAACTGTATTCTCTCTTTCCTATGTAACATTTAATTTATTTAATGATGAGCACTATACAGATCGTTTGTTTTGGCTATTTGTAATTGCTGTATTTGCAATCTATCCAATCCACAAATGCTTACACTTTCTAGCATTGTATGATTTACGTCAACATTTAAAATTGCGTGTGCGTACCCAATTTTATGTTATTCCTGTGCTACACATGCGTATCCGTGAACCTTTATCGAAAAATCGTTATATTTTAGCTTTACTCACACCATTTATTGTTTTAAATACAAGCATTATATTAGGTACACTGCTATTCCCTGCGTATACACATTACGGCACTTTACTTTTAGCTTACCATTGTAGTCTATGTGTAATTGATATTCTATATGTGAAATATTTATTGAATTCACCTAAAGACTCCCAGGTTGAGGAGACGCCTAAGGGCTATGAAATTTTAGTGCCACCTACTATTCACTAAATTGCTTGTACTTGTGTTTTATTGACGTTTTTTGTTATGCTATTAATACTGAAAGAGGGGAGGAATAGACTTGCTGTTAATGATTGTAGTTCTATTCTCGGTGTTCTATTTATTTCAAATAAACCGCATGACTTATGCGCTGTGCATGCGACGTGAAATTCCCGAAGAAAAACAACCAAAAGTATTCCGAACTATAAATATACTTATAACAATATTACTTGTCTCATTTTATATTGAAGTTTTATATGCAGTATAGTAGATCAATTATGCCTCGGCATAATTCCGTGACATCCGCCGGAGGCTTTAACTTATTTCAGCGGATGTTTGGACACCTTTTGAAAGTTACTTAAATCCGCATTCATCTCGCCACCAATAGAGGTGGAAGATTTTTGTAGCTGGCGCTTCGCTTTCGCTACAAAAGTCATCTGCTGAAAGAAGTTAATAAGAAAAAGGCATCCACTTCCTTTTGGACACCTAATGTGATCACTTGGTCTGACCATATATTTGTGACGTGACCTCAAAACTGCGGTGTGGATGCCTTACATTGTAAAAAAAGCTAAGGACGTTAAACCCTTAGCTTTTCGTCATTTTTATTAATTAATATAGGAACGCTGCACCAACGATAATTAATAAAATAAACAACACAACTAATAAAGCAAAGCCTGAGCCGTAGCCACCGCCACCATATCCTCCGCTGCTCATAACTTCACCCCCTTTCTTTTCTATATCCTATGCGCTTGAAAGTTTGAAATATAGGCTATACTCAAGGGGGAACCATTTTGTTTTTAAAACGTTTATGTTATAGTAAAAAATGGACGAAACCATTGTAAGGAGAGAATATCCACTATGAAAAAGACAGTTTTATCTTTAACATTAGCTGCTTCGGTATTAGCGCTTGGTGCTTGTAGCGGAGGAGACAACAAAACGATTGCAACTTCAAAAGTAGGAGACATTACAGTTGCTGACTTTAACAAAACATCAAAAAATTTAGCAGGTTCTCAAATACTTTCACAAATGTTGACTGAAAAAGTATTAGCTGATAAATATAAAGTATCAGATAAAGAAGTCAAAGAGGCATATGACGCAACTGCTTCACAATTTGGTGATGACTTTGCCCAAGCACTTTCTGAGAACGGCCTAACTGAAGAAGGCTATAAAGATGCTTTACGTGTTCAACTTCTTTCTGAAAAGGCTTTAAAAGATAAAGCTTTTAAAGAAGCAGATATCAAAAAACATTATGAGCAAATGAAAACTGAGTTAAATGGTCGTCATATTTTAGTAGCAGATGAGAAAACAGCTCAAGAAGTCATTGCCAAAATTAAAGGTGGCGCTAAATTTGCTGATGTAGCAAAAGAATACTCAACTGATACTGGCTCTGCTCCAAAAGGCGGAGAGCTTGGTTGGTTCTCTGTTGGCGCAATGGTAGATGAATTTAATGATGCTGCTTATGCCCTTCCTGAAAACACTTTAAGTGAACCAGTTAAAACAAGCTTTGGTTACCACGTTATTGAAATTACGGACAAGCGTGATGTAAAAGGTGTTGGCTCATTCAAAGATGAAGAAGAAAACATCCGTTCACAGATGCTACAAAAATTAGGGCAGACAGGTGAGGACCAACAAGTTCTTAAAGATATCATTGCAAAAATGGCAAAAGATGCTGATATTAAAACATCTGATAAAGAATTAGAACCTGTTATCAAGTCCCTTACAACAACAAGTGAAGAGCAAGCTAAAGCTCAAGAAGAAGCAGCTAAAAAAGCTCAAGAAAACGCTGAAAAAGAAAGTAATAAAGATACTGACAAAAAATAATCTAAATTTGTTGTTATTTTACTATATGAAAAAGGGTTACGCTTATACAGGCGTAACCCTTTTTATACAAAAAGTATCTTGAAAACACTTATAAAAGACAAATGAAGAGGATTTATTTTGAATAAAGTTTAATCAAAATGAATCCTCTTTCCTTTTAAATGCTATTTCATTTTTTCACAAAGGCGCTATCACATGACTTTGCTTTTAGCCTTCTTCCTTTACTAAGAGGCTCATCTGTGACGCTTTCGCTCGGTCCTGAATCCAATTAACTTATAGACAGAGCATCCCCTCTGAAGCCTCAGATCTACATTTATTTAATAGACGGCTTATAAAACGATCGATTATCAAGCGGAAATAGTCGCTCAGTAAACTCACCTGGCGCTGTTTTACCTAATGCTCGTGCTAGCATGTTCATCTTTGCATCAATATTATCAATATAATGCAAGATTTCCGCTTCTTGAATCATCGGTTTTTTCGGGCTGCCCCATTCTTCTTTACCGTGGTGAGAAAGCACCATATGTTGCAATAGCATGACTTCCTCTCCCTCGATCTCTAGTTCACTAGCAATCTTGGCAATTTCATTGACCATAATCGTAATATGACCAAGTAAATTCCCTTCTACAGTATACATTGTTGCAACTGGCCCTGATAGCTCAACAACCTTACCGATATCATGCAGAATAATCCCTGCATATAACAGATCTCGATTTAATGTAGGATATAAATCAGCAATTGCTTTTCCTAGTCTTAACATTGACACCATATGATCCAAAAGACCAGATGCATAATCATGGTGATTTTTCGTTGCAGCTGGATATACTAAAATAGCATCTTGATGTTTTTTAATAGCTGCACGTGTAATTCGAGAAATATTTGGATTTTTAATATCAAAGAAAAATTGCGTCAATTCTTCATATAATTCTTCTTTTGGAGTTGCTGAGGAAGGAACTAAATCATTAATAGCAATTCCCTCCTCCGGTTTTGCTACACGGATTGATTTTATACGCAATTGGTTTTTGCCACGGTAGTCATGAATTTCTCCACCTACACGGACAATTGCCTCAGCGTGATACATTTTTTCATGATCATCATTTGTATCCCATAGCTTTGCCTCAATATCTCCACTTTTATCTTGTAATAACAGTGACATAAATGGCTTTCCAACTGTGGTAACTCCTTTTGTCGCCTGTTTAATTAATAAAAATTGATCAACTGATTCTCCAACCTGGAGCGTCGTAATACCCTTCATTTTGACGCCACTCCCCTTTCATTTGCTAGTGCTCCTACATTAACTATTTGGTCTTTCTGCCAATGTTCGAGCATCCCGTCATGGCAAGTAAAATATAAAATTTGACGTTCATACCCTACTTCTTTCATTAATTGTACCATTTTGTCTGTACGGTTTCGATCAAAATGGACAAAAGGGTCGTCCATAATAAATGGAAATGGAGCAGAAGTTGTCAGTGTTTTTGCTAGTGCCATGCGCAACGAAATATAAGCTTGCTCCTTCGTTGCCTGTGATAATTCTGCCATTTGATAACGTAATCCAGAAACATCCTGTGTAACAAAATAGCCTTCATCATTAATTAAAAGCTTCTCGTAACGTCCACCTGTTAATAAATTAAATATCGCATTAACCTCTGTCAAAACATATGGTAGTTTTTCTTCTCTTAGGCGGAACAATGTTTCATGAATTGCAGTAGCCAATGCCTTTTTTGTAGCCCATTGCCCTATTAGCTGTTGCAGCACTGATTTCTCCTCTTCAAACTGTTGAAGCAATTGACCATATTTCTCGTCATTTAGAAGATTCTCCTTCTGAATTTGTAGTGTCGCGCGTTGTTCTAAGCAATGATCTATAGCTACCTGCATTGCGCCACGCTCTTCTTCTAAAGTAAGTAGTTTTTCTTTAAGCTGTTCCTCGTCCATTAATGACTGTTCGTTTCCTACATTCAGCGAGGCTAGCTGACTCTGAATGGCTTGAAGTTCTGTTGTTATTTTTTGTTGTTGCTCAAATTGTTCATGAGTTTCGTAATAAGCCTTCTCTGATTGAACATTCGCAGCATTATATAACTGAGTAATTTCAGACTCATAGCTGTCTATATGTGATTGAACTCCTTGAATTTTGGTCTGAAGGCTAGTTAACTGCTCTTTTGCTTGTTGAGATATCTGTTGCTCCTGCTGTAAAGTAAGGAATGTATTACGTAAATGCATAAAGAGTTCTTGCTCACTATACTCTGCATGTAAGACTCGCTGTACTTGATCTAGAAGCTCAATTTTCTCCGCTTGTACCGTTTGTAGGAGTGTAAATGTACTCTTCTTTTTTGCTGCCAACTCTTGAGCACCACGAATGCGCATAAACAGCTCGGGTAATAATGTTTTCGGTATATTCCCCTCTAAGCGATAGCGCCCTAAAAAATGTTGAAGCGACTGAGTAGCCTCTTCACTCACCTGCTCAGCCCGCTGAATTTTATATTCAAGTTTCACATATTGATGTTCTTTTTCTTGCTGTTGCTCATTTACATGTAACAAGCGATCTTCAAGTTTTTGTTTTTTCAGCAGGATGGCTTGAGCAACATTTTCCTCCTGCTCTAACTCACGTATTTGCTGACTTTGTTGTTTACTCGGCGCTTCATGTGTTTGTCTAGCAAATTTCAAATATAAAATAATGATCAGCGACATAACCGCTCCTACAACGATGACAGCCATATTTTTTTCCATAACACCATAAATAAACGAAAGTATACTTATGGCTAACACAATAAATATAAAAACATTTGGTTGTTGTTGTTTCGAGCGCTGCGACCTTCCATAGCGCAATTGTTCAAGCTTTCGCTTTCGTTGAGGCCACTGTGCTAAAATATGTTCTTCCTCTGTAGATAATGACTCCTGTTGAAGCTGTTGTTTTAGTTGAGCAATTGTATCTAATTCTGCATGTAGTTGCTCCAACGAACGCAAATGAAATTTCAGTTCTTCTTCTGCTTCTTCTAATAGGCTTAATTGTTGTTGAAACTGTTCTTCTTGCTGTAATGACACTGTTTCCACAAGTAGAATATCCTGCGCTGTTTTTTCCTGAACACCTAACAAACGAAACTGCGCTTCTATTTCTTGCTCGATTAAAAACAGCTCATCCATTAAGTTCTGTTCCTTAACGACTAACTGATTCCATGTTGCTTCCCTATTTAAAAGCCGAGACATTTCAGTAATAGTTTGCTCGTCCACCGTTAATTGTAGCTTTTTTTGTAGTTCCTGATACTGCTCCCTCAGCTGCTGCATTTGTAGTGTTTCATGCATAAGCCGATCCTTTAATTGCTCATAACGTCGGATCCCTTCTGGTGGAAACTGCACATGTTCATAGCTTTTTTGCGTCTGTTCGAAAGCTTTTTGCTGTTTTAAAAGCGGCATAGCCTGCTGCAGAATTGTAAGCTGTTGCCAATTTCGTTGCTGTGTTTTTTGCTGATTATATAACCCTTCTAGCCTTTGATCGAGCTGTTGTAATTGTAATAATTTATCCTCAAAGGTCTGAATATTACCTTGTTCTTGTTTAATTGTGCGTTCTAGCTTTTTTACATGCTCCAATTTTTGATTAATGAGTGGCACTTTGCCTGTTTTTTTAAAAAGCTCACCAGATTCTTTGTCCATTTTCTTTTCTAGAGACGATAGCTGTTGAATCCCTGTTGTCCCAGAGGCAAGCAACAAATGTGTAAGCTCTTCCTCTGACATTTTTTCAATGCCCTGTAGTTCATGTAATGAAAAGGAGAAAATGGACTCAAAGGAAGCTTTTGAATAACCATATAATAGTTTTGCTAAAAGTTCCTCATGCCCAATTGTTCCGTCTTCTAGATAAACTGTGACATCTCCAGCGGCCTTGCCTTTAATGCGTTCTATCGTGCATTGCCCATACGTTGGATGCCCAATTGTAAGCTGACCACCGAATTTAGTCGATACTTTCGGCTCATATTTACGTTGTGTCTGCTGTCTCGTGGGAAATCCGAAAAGCATTTGTAAAATAAACTGTTGAATGGTTGTTTTACCCGCTTCATTCATACCATAAAAAATGGTAACACCTTCATGTAAAGTAATGGTGATGTTTTCATGCTTACCAAAACCATAAATTTGGATTTTTTGTATCGTTAGCATGTTATTCACACCCTTTGAATTTCTTCTGCTAATAATTCTTGCGCGTTGTGCATTAAATTTTTAATGTCCTGTTCTGTTAAAGGCTCGATCAGTCTTGCACCACCAGCATGTTGGTATAGTTCCTTTAAAATATCCTTCCATTCAGAAATGTCCCATTGCTCCATTAGATTCATAACCGATTCAGTCGCAGCAGTATGCTCATACAATACTGATGATTGATGTAACACAAGCTTTTGTACCCAGCACATCGGTTCAATCCCATCCTCAGCTTCTCGAATTGTTTCTAGCCATGCATCAACTGTAGCATGTTCAAATAAAGATTGTGATTGTTCATCTATATTTTTCAAATGCAGTTCAACAACAGATGCCCCATACTCTTGACGATTAAGCATCAGTGCTTCCTCACATTTTTTTAGGAGTTCATTTGCATGAAACACATTCGTACAATCCATCTCTACCGTGTTATAAACAACAGCAGATGTCGGTACAAATTCCAAATCAGTAGAGGTTTGTGACAAGGTTACGTCATAGAAGCCCTTTATCCCCTGCTCTTTCCGATGTCGGCTTTGAATATTGCCTGGATAAACAATCGGTGGATTTTGATGTAAAAGTTGTCGTTTATGAATATGCCCTAAAGCCCAGTAATGATAGTTTTTTTCAAGAAGTTGATCTTTTGTGAACGGTGCATAAACAGCATGTGTGGTATCACTAGCCTCACTACCATGAAGCATACCAATATGAATAGCATGCTCGTCCTGTGCAATAGGATAACTATCAATCATTGATTTCGTTATATGACGGTCACTATAGCTGAAACCATAAATATTAACTTGCTGACCACGTATTTTTAATTGCACAACACTTGTTTCAGCTGGTAATTCATAAACGTTGCTCGGTAAAGCAAAGCGGGTCCAAGCACCATTTAAGTGATCGTGATTACCATAACTTAAAATGACCGGGATATTATGCTGAAAGAGTTTCTCCATAGCTTCTTGAAATCGTCTTTGTGCCTGCAGGCTACGATTTTCACCATCATATATATCACCGACAATCAGTAAAAAATCAGGTTTCTCCTGAATAGCTTTTTGAATAATTTTATCAAAAGCTTCAAAAGTACTTGTTCGAATCTTTTTGAAATTTTGCTCTGGTAAACCAAATAAGCCCTTAAATGGACTATCTAAATGTAAATCCGCCATATGGAAAAAACGAATTGCTGACATCCAATCACCTCAAGTAATAAATAATCTATACCTTGTCGTCATTCTTTCATCACTCGCAGTGCAGTAATTAATTCAGTACATCGGAATTGCTACTTCAATAATTTACTAACTGCTATTTGTCTCATTTCTATAATGAGACATTCGTGAATCACGCCGAAACCGAATATTTGTTCTATTTTATCATACTTCCCGCTAGTTGAGAAATGTATTCAAAGAATGTTCATTATTAGTATTGCCTCAAATTTTCCACAACTTTCATAATTTATCGAAATTTTCGCTAGTTTTACCGTGAAGTTTATAAATCTTCTATGTATAATAGATATATATTTAAGTAAAGGGTGGGGTTTGTATGGAGAATTATCGTTTTACAGCTTTTGAAAAAACTGGGGAAACGTTGTTTGATGAAACATGGACTTTCGAAAACGATGAGACTGCAAAAATCAGCGGTCTACAGCAGATCGAAGAAAAAGGTGTTGCCAACAAAACTCATCGCCTTGTTAACTCTTCGGGTAAATTAATCTTATTTCATGTCTAAAAATGGCTAGTAAAAGGCACGTAGTACACCTTACTACGTGCCTTTAGGCCTACATGATGTTGGTCACTCAGTCGTTGCCACAGGACGTGGCGTTCTTAGACTGAGTTCCTCTATATCAACGGGTGTTTGGACACCCAATGAAAGAGGTTACATTTATTTTCCTACAAAGGCAGGTGCTCTTTTCTCTACAAACGCATGGATTCCCTCTAAATGATCGGCCGTTTTACGCATCGCTGCTTGCCCAGCTGCTTCCATCGATAAAATACTCTCTAATTGCGGTAAATTTTGAGCATGGAGAATTTTTTTAGTCGTAATCATCGAGGCAATTGGAGAAGCAAGCATTTTTCCAATTAGTTGGTCAGTAATCGCAAAAACAGTTCCTTCTGGTGCAACGTAGTCAATTAACCCTTCATCATGCGCTTCCGATGCAGTTAATACCTTACCTTCCCAAATCATTTGTTTAGCTTTGACAGTACCCACACGTTCCTTCATAAAGAAATGACCGCCACCATCAGGGATGAGTCCTATACCTATGAAATTCATAGCGAGCTTACTATTTTCACATGCCACAACGATGTCAGCCCCTAACGCTAGACTAAAGCCTAATCCAGCTGACGCTCCATGAACTGCCGCAATGACGATCATTGGTAGCTGATAATATGCCTTGACAATACGTGTTAAATAAACCATTGCATCATTTATTTCAAGTGGCTTATTTGAATCTAGCATCGCTTTAATATCGCCACCTGCAGAAAATACTTTTCCTTCCCCGCGAATAACGAGAACTTGTATTTCTTGCTCTTGATGTAGCGCTTCAAAGCATTCTGCTAGTTCACGCATCATCACATCATCCATGGCGTTCATGGCATGTGGTCGATTTAATGTTAATGTTGCGCGGCGATCTAATTTTTCTAATGTAATTGTTGAAAATTCCATCCCAACACCCCCAAATATGAATAGTCATTCACTATAACTATTCGTGTTTTTTTAGAAAACTCCTTCTCTCCTACGCAAAATAGCACTTGATATGCTATATTTAAGGACGAATATTGATTTAAAGGTGGTTAATAATTGTGACACAGAAAGACTATCGTGTATTACTTTATTATAAATATATAGCTATTGAAGACCCTGTAGCATTCGCAGAGGAACATTTAGCAGTTTGTAAAGAAATCGGGCTTCTTGGTCGTATTTTAGTTGGATATGAGGGCATTAATGGAACGGTTTCAGGTACAGTCGAGCAAACTGATGCTTACATGAATCATATGAAGGCAGACCCTCGTTTTAGCGATATTATGTGGAAAATTGATGAAGTTGAAGGGCATGCCTTTAAAAAAATGCATGTGCGCCCTCGTAAAGAGGTTGTACACCTTGGTTTGAACGATGATATCAATCCTTTAGAAATAACAGGTGATTATTTATCTCCAAAGGAATTTATGGAACGTATGCAGGAGGATAATACGGTAGTTATTGATGCTCGTAATGATTATGAATATGACCTCGGACATTTCCGTGGTGCGGTGCGTCCAGATATTGAAAACTTCCGTGATCTACCAGCTTGGATGGAGGCTCATAAAGAAGATTTTGCTGATAAGAAAATTTTAACTTACTGCACAGGTGGTATTCGCTGCGAAAAATTCTCTGGCTGGTTAAAACGTGAAGGCTATGGAGAAAGTGTTGGTCAGTTACACGGTGGAATTGCCACGTATGCCAAAGACCCTGAAGTAAAAGGTCAACTATGGGATGGACAAATGTTTGTCTTTGATCGACGTCGTAGTGTACCGATTAATCAGGTGGAACATGTGATTGTCGGCAAGGATTTTTTCACTGGTGCACCGACAGAACGTTATACAAACTGCGCAAACCCTGAATGCCATAAATTAATGCTTTGCGAGGAAAAGCATGAGGCTTTCTATATGCGTAGCTGTTCAGACGAATGCCGCCGCGCAGAACGCAACTTTTTTGTTGAAGAGAATGGTTGGACAAAAGAGCAGATTGAGGAACAAATCGCGAAAATCGCTGAAGTTCAAAATCCTTCTTTATAAGTAAAAGGAGCATCATCCATTTGTGGTGATGCTCTTTCATATCCCAAAATATTTTAATATTTTACACTGGATCATCATCGAAAATTGGAGATAGCATTTTTAAACATAGTTGATTGGAGTGGAGGCTGGGCGACTCCTTGGGGATCAGCGATTTAGAGGAACGAAGGCTAAAACCATCACGTCCTGTGATAACGCCTTCGTGACCAACATCCTGTTGGCCCGAGACCCTGGAGCGAGCAACGCGAGTGAAGCGGCTCATCGGACGCCCCCAGGAAGCTCTGCTCTGCGCGAAAGCGAAGCGTCAGCGGCAAAGCGCCCAGCCGGAACGGAAATCAACCCCACGTTCGATGAGAGAAGTACTCTTTTTCGCCTGAGTAATCGTACATTTAAGCGAGCATTTCCCTCTCTCTAGAGCTTGCTAAATCTCACTTAAATTTGTCTTCATTCCTCTCTAGCCAAGTAACGCCCTACCTGTCTGCCACTAAATAAACAACCACCAACAAATGTCCCTTCTAAAGCACGGTAACCGTGTACACCGCCACCGCCAAAACCACTAACTTCCCCAGCTGCAAATAAACCCGGTATAGGCTGACTATCAATTCCTAACACTGCACCATTCAAATTTGTCTGTAAGCCTCCTAATGTTTTACGCGTTAAAATATTTAAACGTACCGCAATAAGTGGCCAATTGTGGGGATCTAATATTTTATGGGGCTTCGCAACGCGCACAAATTTATCACCAACATAGTTTCTTGCGCCATGAATAGCATTAACCTGTAAGTCCTTTGTAAATTTATTGTCCATTTCACGATCCCTTGCTAAAATTTGTTCTTTTATTTTGATAAAATCAAGAAGATCATTGCCAGCCAACTTGTTCATCCCTTCAACTAACTCTTTTAAATCATTAGCAATCACAAAATCCTCACCATGATTTTTAAATGCCTGAATTGGACCCGGTGCTCCTGGCAAAACACGTTTCAGAACATCACTAATACTTTTATTTGTTAAATCAGGGTTTTGTTCAGAGCCTGATAATGCAAATTCTTTTTCAATAATTTTTTCAGTTAAAATAAACCACGAATAATCATAACCTGTTTTTTGAATTGCCTCTAATGTGCTTAACGTATCGAAACCCGGAAAATTTGGTGCTCCAAATCGATTGCCTTCTGCATCAAACCATAATGATGAAGGGCCAGGCAAAATTCGAATGCCGTGATTTGGCCAAATAGGGTCCCAATTTTTCAAGCCTTCTGTATAATGCCACATGCGGTCTCGATTAACGATACGTCCCCCCGCATGCTCAGTAATTTCTAACATTCTGCCATCTACATAAGCAGGGACACCACTGACCATATTTTTTGGTGGTGTACCAAGTCGAGCAGGCCAATTTTTTCTGATTAAATCAAAATTTGCCCCTATCCCACCGCTCGCCACAATAACCGCTCCCGCTTCATAAGAAAATTCGCCAATCCCTAGCCTAGAGCTTTTTTCACCGCGAATTGCATAGCTTTCAGCCAACACAGTTCCACTAATCCCTGTAATCCTGCCGTCTTGTTGAATAAACTCATCTACACGATGTCTTGGTTTAAAATCTATATATCCATCCTTTATGGCCTTTTTCACTTTTTCAGCAAAAGGCTTTACAATGCCTGGTCCAGTTCCCCAAACAATATGAAATCTAGGAACTGAATTTCCGTGGCCGCCTGCTAATGATCCACCACGTTCTGCCCAACCGACGACAGGGAAAAACTTAATACCTATAGACTTTAACCAACTATATTTTTCACCAGCTGCAAAATCTACATAAGCCTTGGCCCATTTATACGCCCACGAATCTTCATCCTCCAAGCGATCAAAGCCAGCCGTTCCTTGCCAATCTTGCCATGCAAGTTCTTTACTATCCTTAATACCAAGCCTTCTTTGCTCTGGTGAATTTACTAAAAATATACCGCCAAAGGACCAGAATGCCTGTCCTCCCATTGAATTTTCAGGTTCTTGATCTACTAAAACAATTTTTTTCTTTGCATCCGCTAACTCACAGGCAGCTACTAATCCTGCCAGTCCTGCACCGACAATTGCTACATCATACATCATTCTATACCCCCTAAAAATCAATCTTTCATTACTTACATTCTTCTCTAAAGGATCGTTTACCTTCTACACATTATAAATTTGACGAAATTGTGACAAGAAAAAAATGTTCGCTTTCTTCCACTAAACCAAGAAAGTTTCCATTCACGTAGTCCATTTAATCCCAATATATTTCCGTATAATTTTCGACCTCAAATATTTGTTAAACGCCCATGTAATCTGACTTAGCATCTATCGGTAGCGCTTTCATTGTCCTTTCCGAAAAGACGAACGATAATCGAATGAAAATAGTATAAAGTTCGTTTTTAGTTACTTTTCAGACTTTTAAAGTCAAGTTTTTTAATCTTTTTCAGAAATATTGTTGACAAAGGTGAACAATAAGGATTATGATGTTAACAAATTTAATCACACGAAAATATAACGACGGAGACATGCTAGTCGCAAGAAAATCCAAAGAGAGCTGATGGTTGGTGTAAATCAGCGATTTCTACGATAATAGTTCCACTCCTGAATAGATAAGCCGAACATCTCCAAAGTAAGCTTATCCGTCACATGCACGTTACGCATATAGCTAAGACTGCTAGAAATCTTTCAAGCAGTGATTAAGGGTGGTACCGCGAACCAAATTTATTCAGCCTTTCGCCCCTTACAACACAATCTTTGTGTTTGTAAGGCGCGGAAGGCTTTTTTATTGTTTTTTATTCTAGAAAGGAGATTGTTTGCATGCTGTAAGATATTTAGTTTTACAAATTTCAGACTGTTTCGTATATAAAGAACACTAAAAAATTTTTATTAAAAGGAGCTAATTACAAATGACTACTGCAACTAAAACAATTAACGTATTTATCGCTGACCCACTAAGTGAAGATGGTATTTTCCCACTACGACAAGAACAAGATTTAGACTTAAATATCATTGTTGATACTGGTCTTGCACCAGAAGAATTAATCGCAAAAATTGCGGATGTAGATGTTTTACTAGTACGTTCTCAAACAACGGTAACACGTGAAGTAATTGAAGCGGCTAAAAACTTAAAACTTATCGGTCGTGCTGGAGTAGGTGTAGACAACATTGATCTAACTGCTGCAACTGAACATGGCATTATCGTCGTGAATGCACCAGACGGTAACACGAACTCTGCTGCTGAGCACACTATTGCCATGATGACTTCACTTGCTCGTCACATCCCACAAGCATTCAATACACTTAAAAACGGTAAATGGGATCGTAAATCTTATGTTGGGGTTGAGCTTAAAAATAAAACGCTAGGTGTTGTAGGCTTCGGTCGTATCGGTGTTGAAGTTGCTTATCGTGCAAAAGGTCAACGCATGAACGTTATGGCATACGATCCATTCCTAACAGATGAACGCGCTAAAGAGTTAGGGGTAACAAAATCAACAGTTGAAGAAATTTGTGCAGCTGCAGATTTCATTACAGTACACACACCACTTCTTCCTGAAACACGCAACCTTATTAACAAAGAAAAATTCGCTATGATGAAAGACGGCGTGCGAATCATCAACTGTGCACGTGGCGGTATTATCAATGAGGATGATTTATACGATGCAATCGTAGAAGGTAAAGTAGCAGGTGCTGCTCTTGACGTATTCGTATCTGAGCCAGCAACAGATCACAAGCTACTTACTTTACCACAAGTAATCGCAACACCTCACTTAGGTGCATCTACAATTGAAGCACAAGAGTCTGTAGCTGTGGACGTTTCAAACGACATCATTAAATTCTATAAAACAGGTACTGTAACTAACCCAGTAAACATGCCATCTATTCCTAAAGAGTTACTTGCACAAGTCGAGCCTTTCTTTGAATTAGCTGAAAAACTAGGTTCATTCTTATCTCAACTTACAACTGAGCCTGTAAAAGAAATCAACTTATCTTATGCTGGTGAAGTAGCAAATTATGATGTACGTCCATTAACGTCAAACGCTTTAAAAGGCTTATTAGCTAAAAACCACGGTAATCATGTGAATGACGTAAATGCTCGCTACTTATCTGAACGTATCGGTATGAAAATTAATGAGCATAAAACTACAACTGCTAAAGGCTTCACTAGCTTAATTACAATTGAAATTAAAACAGTGAACGAAACACACACAGTTGCTGGTACATTATTAAATGGTTTAGGTGCACGTATTGTTAAAGTTGAAGACTATGTTGTTGACGTTATTCCACAAGGTCACCTTCTTTACATTAAAAATACTGACAAACCAGGTGCGATCGGCCGTGTAGCAACAAAGCTAGCAGAAAAAGATGTGAACATCGCAACAATGCAAGTTGGTCGTGCACAAGTTGGCGGTACAGCTGTCATGATGCTAACAATTGACAATACTGTAACAGAAGAAGATCTAACATTCGTTGCAAAGCTTGAAAATATTGATGAAGTAAAAGCGATTAACCTATAATATTGATAATTTAATATATTGTATTAAATGACCTGAGTTCAACAGCTCAGGTCATTTTTTATTCACCTCGAAAAAAAATTTTATAAAAATCAAAACTATTTAAAAGAACTTTACGAATATATAAATGAGGCGATGAAAGTGATGTGATAATGGATGGATTTTGAAAGCCGATGGATAAGGCGTGTGCAGCAATCAGCTCATGAAGAGAGTGCTAATTTACTTGTTAAAAAATATTATAAAGAAATTTTCTCATTTGTTTATAAGCAAGTTTTGGACGAACAATTAGCTTTAGATTTGACACAGGAAATTTTCATACGCATGCTGCAGGCTATTACTAACTTTAATAAGAAGAAAGCCGCTTTTCGCACATGGCTTTATCGTATAGCTTCCAATCATTGCATCGATTATTTTCGCTCGAAATCGTATCAAGCTGGCCAGCTAACAAACTATGTAGAGGATCTTGAACTTATCGATGCAGTAGATATAGTAAATTACCTTATTAAAAAGGAAGATTTAGAGGAAGTAAATCTTTTACTTTATAAGTATGAAGTACAGACCCAGCAAATTCTTCGTTACAAACTGTTTTTAGAGCTGACTTTTCAAGAGATTGCAGGGCTTTTGAATTTGTCAGAATCGACGGTCAAGACAAGATATTATGCAGTGTTAAAAAAACTTAGAGAGGAAATGGAGGCTAACTTAAATGGAAAACAAAAAATGGGCAATTCCGTATCCAACAGATGAAGAGATTGAACAGCAAGTTGCTTCTATTATCAAGCAAGGACTACCAGTAAAACAAACCTTCATACATTTATTGCTTGACTTAAAGCGTCAAATTGGCTGGAAATATGTTTTCCTTAGCTATGGTGAGGCATTGTTTAGCGGACTTATAACGTTAATGATCTTCGGCTATATATGGCTAATAGCTGATGACATAGCAACGGAGTCTTTTATGTTGAATGGTATGTTCTTTATGCTCTCACCACTTGTTTTCCTAAGCTTAACAGCATATGCATATTATCAAAAACGGTCGAATAATACGTTTGAATTAGAAATGACGATGAAGTATACGGTCTTTCAGTTACTCGTATGCCGCATGCTTTTCTTTAGTGGAATAGCTATTTTAGTTAATATGTCATTTATCTTAATCTTATCATTTAAGGTGGAGATTGATATATTCCGACTGTTACTTCTATCTTTAACAGGGTTATTTCTATTCTCAACAGGCTTACTATTATCACTTTACAATGGACAGGTCTTCAATCGAAGCTTGGTATTTATCATAGCTTGGATATTAGGAAATACACTTTTACTTTTAACAGTAGGTCAACAGTATGCACGAATTTTAGACAACTTACCGATTGCAGTGTACAGTGTCTTACTTATTGGAGTACTAGCACTATACCTTTATTCATTTAAACGTTTAATGACAAAAAATCAGGAGGGAGTTTTTGAATGTTAGTCGTACAAGATGTAGGAAAAAAGTACGGGGATTTTACAGCATTGCATAATATAAATTTACAGTTTGACAATGGTATATACGGTTTACTCGCTCCAAATGGTGCTGGTAAGACAACTCTTATCAAAATGCTTGTAACATTGATTAGTCCAACAACTGGCGACATTTTTTATCAAGGACAACCTATTCAAATGCTTGGTCAATCATATCGTGAGCATGTTGGCTATTTACCTCAGCATTTTGGTTATTACAAACATTCTACACCAAAGCAATATTTAAGTTATTTGGCAACATTAAAAGGGATGGACAAGCAAACCGTAGCCAGTCGAATTGATGAAGTACTCGATATGGTAGCACTTAGTGATGTGAAGAATAAAAAAATGCGAAAATTTTCAGGTGGGATGATTCAACGGGTTGGCATTGCACAGGCACTTTTAAGTGATCCCAAAATAATAGTGCTTGATGAACCAACAGCAGGGCTTGACCCAAAGGAACGTGCTCGCTTTAGACATTTGTTGTCAGAGCTTGCGCGTAACCGAATTATTATCATTTCGACCCATATTGTATCAGACATCGAATCTATTGCGAATGAAATTATCATGATAAAAAACAACGTCATTTCTTATAAAGATTCTGTTGCTAATATTTGCGCAACACTCTCAGGAAAAGTGTTTGAAACAACAATGACGTATGAGGACTTTACCGAATTCCGTAAAAGTTATGTGACACTGGCAGAAAAGCAAGAGCAAGGAAAGATGATTGTACGCTTTGTCGCTGATGAAAAAGCAGAATCATTCTGGAAGTCAGTTGAACCACAGCTCGAGGATGTATTTCTAGTGGAATATGCACATGAAAATACAAGTGGTGGTAACACATGAATATTACTTGGCTTGAAATGAAAAAAGCATTATTTTCACCAACCATTTTAATACTACTCGTGTTGTTTTCTATTTTTAATATTTTCACGATTATTAGTAATTCCTATGTAAGAGACGAATTAAAAATAGCAAATGACATTATTAAAAAGTACGGTGAAACCTTTAATGATGAAATCTTGAGTAAAATGCAGAAAGACTTGAATGCAGATGTTAAAAAACGTAATCCACAGTTTCAAGATGCCAATGTTTTTATCAATTCCATGAATGATGAAAAATATCAAAATTCTACTTTAGCTGAGCAACATGAAATTGATCGAATACATTTGATGCAATTATATATTAATCTTGGAAAGAGTTTAGATGAACGTTACGCTAAGCTTAATATCGAGACACTAAAGGAAGGAACAATTGCTGATTTCGGCTTAACAAACTGGGCGGCTGGCTTTGTATCGAGGGAATTCGATAAATTAAATAATCGCTTCACAGAAATGAAGGAAACTAAAGAATATAATAAGTGGTTTTTTGCAAGTGACTATCGAATGCATAGTGAATTATTTAAAAATCTTATAAAGAAAATCGCTATGGAAGGTGTAATACTAGTCGTACTTCTCACAGCTCTTATTACAAATTTTGAATTTGAACATCGAACACAGCTTGTAACATACGCAACGAAAAAAGGACGTCTATTGATGCGGCATAAACTAATAGCAAGCCTTTTAACGACTCTCCTTACCTTATTGCCGCTGTTCGGAATATCATTAATAACCTTTTTCATGGTATATGATTATTCTGGCGTTTGGACAGCACCTATTACCAGTGGCTTGAACTGGGAATATACGTGGCCACATATAACATGGTGGCCAATTGAGCTCTGGAAGTATTTATTATTAACAATTACTATACTTGTTATCACTTTACTTATTATCTCGCTCCTTACATTTTGCATAAGTACATTTTTAAGAAATAGTTATCTCTCTTGGATACTCTGTATATTAATTCTTGTGAGTATGTTTGTTGTACCTATGTTCTTCAGTGGTATGCCTACGTTATTGCTACTTATGCATTTTAATTTAACACTACTTTTACTCAATCCCCATATGTATTTTTCAGGTGTGTCCAATTTGATGATGTTTGAATATCATGAGGTTTGGACTTTAGTTTTATGGTGTCTCATTAGTTTACTTTGTGTAACATACGTACTCAGACGATTTAATAGAAAGGATATTGTGTAATATGCAGCTATTTTGGATGGAAATGAGGAAAATATTTTCGTGGAAGATTGTAGCGTTAATTGTATTTGTGAATGTACTTCTCTATTGGCTAGTGTTTGAGTTTAATATAACCTACTTTCCCAATGGTCGTCCTGCGGGAGATACATTTGCGATTGAGCAGCAACTGATTCCAAAGTATGGGGCAGAAATAGACGAAAAAGAATATAAAGAAATAGTAGCCATGTACGAGCAGGAGAAAAAGAAGGCAGATACATTTTTAGAACATGATCCGAAAGCTGTGGCGTTAGGTATTACAACATATGAAGCATTTAGTGATCCGGAGAATGAACAGCAGTCAGAGTATTTTAATGCTATTACTTTTCACAGCGAAGAGGATTTTCCATGGGTACTGCAAGCATGGGAACGTTTAATTGAAAGTTACCAACACCATGAAATATCACTTCAAGCAGAAATGGAACGCACATCCGGGGCACATCAGCAGCGCTTTAAGCAGTTATTGAATGACAGAAAGCATACGATATACTCTAACATTGTATTAGACAATTTCCAGAGAATTGCACAAAATTTATCTATTATTATCTTATTCAGCATCTCAATTCTGCTATCTCCTATTTATCTTAGGGACAAGGTAACATCTATTATTCCATTGCAATATACATCGAAAAAAGGACGAAGAATATTTTGGATAAAATGGCTTGCAGGGCTCGTCAGTGCAGTGTTTATAACAATTGTATTAATGATTATTTATTTAACTATGTATGCAACAAATAACACTTCTTCCCATTTCGACTTACCATTGTCTTCATTTTGCTGGGACTATTACTGGTACGATATGACGTTTTTCCAATATATCATTTTATCAATCGTGGCAATCTTTATAGCAGCTGTATTCTTAGGTATATTATCGATGGCAATTTCAACATTTGCTCGTAATACAATTGCATTGATTGGTATTCAGATTATTGTTATGTTCGGCATGATTGCTGGTGTCACGAATTATATGATTTCAGACATCATTTCGATTTGGCATCCAAAGTGGTTAACACCGATAGGATACATTTTCCTCATCGGTCTTACAATAATACTTACATTTTATGCTTGGCGACGTGAATCACGTAAAGATATTGTATAAACCTTGCTACTTTGCTACTGCTGAATTTTAATGCAAAATAAAAATAGCGTACTTTGCCATTTACGGCAAGTACGTTTTTTTTATTTTTTGGTAAAATGATACTTTTCAGAAAGTCACTCGTCTTTAAGAGAAAGGAGGTGCACATTTTGACGATTGAAGAGCTGTTTTACTTACATAATCAAACTATTTTTAAATACCTATATTACTTACTCAATGATGAGAAATTAGCGGAGGATTTCACACAAGAGACATTTGCCCGCTATTTAAAATATCAGCAGACAATCAAAGAAGATGCAGAGCTCGCTTGGCTTAGGAGTACTGCACGTAATCTAGCTTACGATCATTACCGCCGGAAAAGACTTATTCAATTTGTACCATTTTTAAACGTCCATGAAGAACTTGAGCTAACTTCACCACACCAATGGCTCATCCAGCAAGAAGATGCAAAGTCACTTTATCTTGCAATTAGTAGACTTAAGCTCACCTATCGAGATGTCATTATTTTACGTAAAATCGAGGGTTTATCCATTCAGGAAACTTGTGATGTTCTAGGCTGGAATGAAGGAAAAGTAAAAAACACATTAAAACGTGCACTTGTCGCATTGAAAAAGCAGCTTGGAGGTGAATTTGATGAAGAACAATGAGGAATCCTGGCAACATTTACGCGATCTCAAATTAACTAAGCAGCAGCAGGAAAAAATACTGCACAATATTACTACACCTACTACAATAGAAAAACGACCAATTAAAAAGTCTTGGAAAATTCCTGCAGTGTCCTTGCTATTTATCACAGTTCTTTCTATTTTAATGTTGTCCTTTATCCAAGGACCGGCTAACTCTCTACTGACAACAGATACAAACAAAACAATTGCTAAAGTCTATGTACACAGTAATGAAAACAAAGAAACTTTTATTGCAAAAGCTTCATGCCTTTATGTACCTCAGGAATGCTATACAAATAAGCAACTTTTAAGTCAGCTACAAGAACAAATGGGACATGCACCTTCCGTTGCAGTAACAGCTCAACAGTGGGAAGCTAATGGTTACTTTAAACCTCAAGATGTGTTGATTGTCTATTCTGATGGAACTCAAGAGAAATGGAAGGTGCTTAATAATGATACTTTCTTTAATGTCGTAACAAAACAAGCAATTCAATTCGACAATGCATTTAATTCATTTGAATACTACTATGATGATAAACGTTCAATCAAGATTATTTTTGGAAATATCTTTGTCTTGCTTACGCATTTCACGCTATGGCTTGCAAAAAAAAGAATGCCTCATATTAAACGGCGTTTTGTTGCGGCTACAGTCGAACATGCCATCGCCAATGCTATTATGCTAGTCTTGTTTGCAGGTATTTTATTTGCTATCTATTTACTAATGCATTCCATACACACTACGATTATATATGGCTTATTTACGCTCTACTCTATTATGCAAATTTATTATCGTAAAAAAGCAGGTGAACCCCGAGGATACCTAGTAGCAAGTGCCGTTGTTCAACTATGTATTGCATTAGCTTTTTCATTGCTATATCTTGCATATTATATACACTACTAGCTGTTCAATAAGTTATTGGACAGCTTTTTTCACAAAAAAAGTATCCCAGAACATTTCTGAGATACCACCTCCGAATCAGGCCAACGCTAGCCCTCACTTCAACGCTATACAAATATTTTTCGCTTCCGTGAAGAATTCTAAGCTATGGTGACCGCCCTCACGCCCTATGCCACTCTTTTTAAATCCTCCAAACGGAGCACGTAAGTCACGTACAAACCAGCAATTTACCCAAATCGTACCTGCACGTACATCATGTGAAATACGGTGTGCACGCTGTAAGTTTTCGGTCCAGACAATAGCATTTAAACCGTACTCTGTTCCATTTGCTATCGCAAGTGCCTCTTCCTCCGTATCAAACGGAATAATTGTAACGATAGGACCGAAAATCTCCTCTTGGCAAATGCGGGCTTGCGGATTTTCTTGTAAATAGATAGTCGGTTTTAAATAATAACCCGTACTTAAATTCGCCGGTAACTCAGGACGTTCACCACCGTAAATAAGCGTAGAATTTTCATATTCCGCTATACTTAAATAGCTTGTCACCTTGTTATAATGTGTTTCACTTACGACAGGTCCCATATTCGTTTTTGAGTCTTGAGGATCACCAACGACTAATGTGGCAGCCGCTTCTTTAAAACGTGTAAGGAATTCATCTAAAATCGTACGTTGCACTAAAATACGTGACCCTGCTAGACAAACTTGACCGGAATTCATAAATGCTGCTTGAATCGATACCGGGATGGCTTTTTCTAAATTCGCATCTTCAAAAATAATGTTCGCTGCCTTACCACCTAATTCAAAGGAAACTTTTTTCAATGAATCGGCACCGTTTTTCATGATTGCTTTCCCTGTCGTCGTTTCCCCCGTGAAGGAAATTAAATCGACTTCAGGATGTGTCGTCATAAATTCCCCTGCTGATTGTACTCCAAAGCCATGAACAACGTTAACGACACCGTCTGGAATACCCGCTTGTTGTGCAATCTCACCAAGTAACGATACAGTTAAAGGTGTAATTTCTGCAGGTTTTATGACCGCTGTATTCCCTGATGCTAAGCATGGACCAAGCTTCCACGTTGTTAGCATAAACGGTAAATTCCAAGGGGTAATTAACGCTGCAACTCCCACTGGTTCATAGCGCGTATAATTTAAATAAGCATCATCCATCGGGTATACTTCGCCGCCTTGTTGTTCCATAAAATCAGCAAAAAACTTTAAATTTTCTGCGGCTCGAGGAATTTCGCGTTCTAATGCTACTTGATAAGGCTTACCTACATCTAATGCTTCTAGGCGCGCTAACTCCTCTTTGCGTTCTAGAATAATTTCTGCCATCCGACGAATTTTCGCCAAACGCTCAGATAAAGGCATTGTACGCCATGGCCCTTCTTCAAAAGCTCGCCGTGCTGCCTCACATGCCCGATCCACATCTTCAAAGCTTGCTTCATGGACTTTTGCAATAATCTCCTGGGTCGCAGGATTTTTTACCTCGAACAATGTTTGAGAAGAAGATTCAACATATTCCCCATTAATAAATAGCTTAACTTCTTTCAATTTCGTTTGTGTATTCCCCATAGTAGACACTCCTTATTATTCATTTTGTCGACGTTGGATGGACTTCCCTGCAATTCCCCAATGAGCGCTTGGGATTTCATTTAAGCACACACGAACCGTTTCAAGCGGTGAGTCTAATACAGAAGACACGGTTTTGCTTACTTCTTCAATTAACCGCTCCTTTTGTTCTGGTGTACGTCCTTCAACTAATGTTACTTGAATAAATGGCATTTCACCTTCCTCCTTCTCTATTGCTCTACTTCAACTGTTAATGACTCCATTCCATCAAAGCTTACAGTAAAGCAATCTCCTGCATGCATTGTTGCAGCGCCTGTTAACGCGCCACTTAGCACAACATCTCCAGCTCGAATGTGTTGTCCACGAGCGATTATTTTATTTGCCATCCATGCAATGGCACGTGCTGGATGCCCCATTACTGAGCCTGCTGTACTCGTCGCAAAGATTTCATCATTGTGCGTGAAAATACAGCCCATATTCACAAGATCCACTTCGTTCACCGCATACTTTTGTGAACTTACTATGTAGCGCGAAGAAGAAGAGTTATCAGCAATCACATCTGGTAAGGTAAAATTGAAATTTAAATAACGACTATCGATCATTTCCATGGCAGGTGCAATATAATCAGTTGCTTTCAAAACTTGCGCAATGGTTACAATCGGACCGTGTAAATCCTCCTTAAATACAAAGGCAATCTCTGGCTCAATTTTCGGATGAATTAAAGATTTTAACGAAATCGGCCTCTGTGCATTTAACTCCATATTCGCTAAAAGAACGCCGTAAGATGGCTCATGTACACCCATCATTTGTTGTTTTGCCTTACTCGTTAAGCCAAGCTTTAGCCCTGAAATGGTTGTTTGCTCATGCATGCGCTTTAGTTCAATTAATTTGTCTTGAATATCATAGGCTGTTTCTACCGTCAGCTCTGGATATTGATCAACAAACTTCGTGACCTCAGACACATCTCGCTCTGCTTTATACAACTCATACGCAATTTGATCTAGCGTATCTGTTTTCATCATCGCTCATCCCTCCCTTTCTCCTAGACTGTCTTGGCTATCTTACGAGCAATTTCTGCTATTAAATCTTCTTGCCCGCCTACCGCTTTCATCTTACCGAGCTCCAGTAAAATTTCACGTTCATCTACGTTATATTTTTTCGCTGCTTCCTGCGTAAATAATAAAAAGCTAGAGTAGACACCAGCGTAGCCCATCATTAAGCTAGAGCCTGTTATTTCTTGCGGACGTGGCATAATTGGTGCCACTACTTCATTAGCAACATCGATTACACTATATAAATCAATACCCGTTTCATAGCCAAGACGATCAAAAACTGCAACCATTACTTCCGTTTGTGCATTACCACTACCAGCACCTAAACAGCGTAAACTACCATCTACATACGTAGCACCTGCTTCGATAGCAGCTAACGTATTTGCCATGGCCAGTGATAAATTATTATGGGCATGGAAACCAATTTCGCAAGAAACATGTGACTTTAATGTGGCTATACGTTCCTTGACCTCATGAGGTAGCATGGCACCTGCTGAATCCGTCACATAAATAATTTCAGCGCCGTAGCTCTCAAATAACTTCGCTTGTTCTACTATTACAGACGTTGGAGCCATATGCGCCATCATTAAAAATCCGACTGTTTTCAATCCTAGCTCTCGACTTAAGTAAATATGTTGTCCAGCAACATCGGCCTCAGTAACATGTGTTGCCACACGGGCCATTTTAGCTCCAGCCTTCACTGCATTTTTTAAATCTTCCTTTACACCTATACCAGGTAAAATTAAGACTGAAATAGCCGATTCACCACATTCTTCTCGCGCTGCTTCGATTAACTTCAGTTCATCTACTTTTGAAAAGCCATACTGTAAAGAAGAGCCCCCTAATCCATCTCCATGGGATACCTCAAAATATTTCACCTTTGCTTTCTTTAAACCACGAGCCACATTTCTCACTTGTTGCTCTGTAAATGCATGGCGCATTGAATGACTACCGTCACGCAATGTCACATCTAAAACTGTTAATTTTGTCATTTACTCACCTCCGCTTAGTTCGCCTTCACTGTTTCAAGGTGCTGTTTAGCGATTTCATTCCCTACTTGTACTGCTGCAGCCGTCATAATATCGAGATTTCCTGAATAGGTTGGGAAAAAATCTCCTGCTCCCTCTACTTCTAAAAAGATAGATACTTGTTTACCATTAAAAATAGGCGCGCTCGTCATGCGATATCCGGGTACATATTGCTGAACAGCTAGCACTATATCTTCAATTGCTTCGATAATTTCTTGTTCCTTGTCACCTTCATTTACTAAAACATGCACAGTATCACGCATGATAATCGGCGGATCAGCTGGATTTAAAATGATAATAGCCTTTCCTCTATTCGCTCCGCCTACGTCCTCTATTGCATTGGCTGTTGTTCGTGTAAATTCATCTATATTAGCCCGTGTTCCAGGTCCTGCGCTTTTACTCGCTACCGTTGCAACGATTTCCGCATATTCAACATCTGCTACTTGGTTAATAGCATAGACAATTGGAATAGTCGCTTGGCCACCACATGTCACCATATTGACATTATCGGCCGTCGCGAATTTTTCCAAATTAGCACACGGCACAACGAATGGTCCAATAGCAGCTGGCGTTAAATCAATGATCTTTTTGCCAAGAGCAAGTACTCTCTCACTGTGCATAGAATGTGCCTTTGCCGTTGTGGCATCAAACACAATATCAAAAAGCTCAGGACATGCCACTAAGCCATCTATTCCATTCGTGATTGTACGATAGCCACGAGCCTTTGCACGTTGAATTCCCTCAGAAGCAAGGTCAATTCCTACCATGATACTCATTGTTAAGTAATCACTACGCTCAATTTTGTACATTAAATCTGTACCGATATTACCGGAGCCTAAAATCGCAACTTTCAACTTTGCCATCTTCACTTCTCCTCCTTCAGCCTAAACGTAGCGGACACAGCACCTAGATGGGCAAACTCTGCCGTAAACGTATCTCCATCCTCAATTGTGACTGCCGCTGTCAATGCACCTGCTAACACCAATTCACCCGCCTGCAAACCGATTTGATATTTACTAAGTTTATTAGCTAACCATGCAACTGCACGTAATGGATCACCCATGACAGTGGCTGCGGCTGCACTATCAAACAATTCACCATTGCGGTAAACATTCATGCCAATATGCGGTAAATCTACATCAAGCAATTTAGTAGGCGTTCCACCAATAATCACCATGGCAGAGGAACCATTGTCTGCGACTGTATCTTCAAAACGAATTTTCCAATCCTCTATGCGACTATCAATTACTTCTAGTGCGGGTACAATGTAATCTGTCGCCTCCAGGACATCCTCCACTGTAATATTTGGTCCATATAAGTCCTTCTTCAAAACAAACGCAATCTCAAATTCCAACTTTGGTTGAATGAAATGATTGAGTGAGATCGTTGCACCGTCAACTTCCACCATATCCGATAAAATATGTCCGTAGTCTGGCTCCGTAACTTTAAATTGCTGCTGCATCGCTTTACTCGTTAAACCAATCTTCTTACCGACAATTTGTTTCCCCTCTTGTTGCTTTGTAGCAATTTGAAGTAATTGAATAGCATAAGCGTCATCTACAGTTATGTCTGGAACAGTAGATGTTAGCGGATCGATTGGTTGCTTCGTTGCCTGAGCTTCCTGTAATTTCTCTGCATATAGTTGTCTATCCATATCTAACCTCCTAGACCTGTAGCGTTGTTTCTGCTGATAATGCACCGTACTGTCCATTAAAGAACAGCAATGGCTCCCCATCTTCTAGATGAATGTTTTTCACTCGTCCGATAAATAACATATGATCACCTTCAATATAGGTGCTAGCTACCTCACAGCTCACCTGTGCAATAGCACCTTCAATTGTAGGTGCACCTTGTAAATCACCGAATTTTACTTGATGCTTTTCTTTTATTTGTCCGGCAAATAGCATGGATAGCTCTTGCTGCTGTGCTGATAAAAAATTGACAGTAAATGTTCCGCTTTGTTGGATATGCTTCAGCATCGAAGCTTTTTCACCGATAGAGATGACAACTAATTTTGGATCAAGTGAAACAGACATGAACGCATTTGCTGTCATACCATGGATACTGCCATTTACATTTGTTGTAATTACTGTGACACCTGTTGCAAATTTCCCCATTGCATTTCTAAACAGACGATCCTCCATTACATAACCTCCTCATGATATTGTGCTGTCTCAAATACTATGAAGTAGTATTTAAGACAGCGATTTGGATTTTTTTACAGATAAAAATACTGACTAGCTTATCACCATAACGTAGGGTTGATTTCCGTTCCGACTGGGCGCTTTGTAGCTGCCGCTTTGCTTTCGCTACAGAAAACATTTGTTGCTGTCGCTTCGCTTTCGCACAGAGCAAAGCTTCCTAGGGGCGTCGGGCTAACACGATGTTAGTCACGAAGGCGTTGTCACAGGACGTGATGCTTTTAGCCTTCGTTTCCCTAATCGCTTCGCTGCAGGGTCTCGGGCCAACAGATGTCTTTTGCGCGAAAGCGTAGTGCTAACGAAGCGTCAGCAGCACCGATGTTGGTCACGAAGGCGTTATCACAGGATGTGATGCTCTTAGCCTTCGTTCCTCTATTGCTAATCCCCAAGGAGTCGCCCAGTCTCCACTCCAATCAACTTATATAAATTGCATACGTTTTAACAAATGTCATCGCTAACTTTTGGTGATGAGCCCTACTATTGTTTATTTCACAGGAACCTTTACTGCTCGATCTGGGGTACCATATAAGAAATACTCATTAGGTAGTGGAGAGCCATACCAAATAATCGCTTCATCTAACTCATTTTCACGCCATGTTATTGGCTTCCAATCGGGATCGAAAATGAGGTAACCTGAATCACCAAATAATTCAACTCGGTTGCCACCAGGCTCCATCACGTACATGAAGTACGCTTGACTCACACCATGCTTACCAGGCCCCGCTTCTATTTGAATACCGTTTTCTACAAAAATATCAGCTGTATCCATTAGGTGCTGTGGATAGCCGTACCAAAATGCAATATGATGGAAGCGGCCACTGTTGCCAGTTTGATCGTTCATTAACGCTACCTCATGTACAAGTGGGCTAACACTCATCCATGCACCAATTTCTTCATCATTGTTTAAAACAATTTGTTCACGCAATTTGAAGCCTAAATGCTCGGACATAAACTCACGGTTTTTTGCCACATCCCTACACATTAAGTTGATATGATCTAAACGGCGTGCCGGAACACCCATTATTGGCCGCTTTTGTGGACGACTTTTTAATAATGTTTTTTGGTCTTCAGCTGGCTGGAAATAATCTACTTCCCACAAAATCTCTTGATTATGTCCATCTGGTGTGAAGAATTGGTAAGCACGACCATGACCTAAATCACCATCAATCCAACCTTTTCCGTAACCGCTTTTTTCTAAAGATGCGACACGACGCTCTAGCGCTTCAGGTGAACTTGCTCGCCATGCAGAATGTCCAAGACCAGCTTCTTTTCCTTCCGTAAGCTTTAATGTGTGATGATAAAAATCTTCATAGCCTCGTAAATAAACAGATTGCCCCTCGCGTGCAGTAATTTGTAGTCCCATATAATCTGTGAAGAACTTTAAAGATTCCTCTGGCTTTGGTGTAAAAAGCTCCACATGCGCTAATTGTGCTACATCAAAATTTGACATCAAACATTCCTCCTAATTGTTTTCATTATTTATTTGTAAAATAATTCACATCATCTGGATTAACCCACGTAGGGTCTGTCCACCCCGTTAAATCGTAATCTGCCATACATTGCTCAGCAAACGCGATAAACTCATCAGTTTTACCGCTACCTTGCGCTCCGAACAATGTTTGTAATCGAATATCTTCATGGTTTCCAGCATAATTACGTTCGTATAATTCACTGCGGCCACCATATTCAGTACCAATCGCATCCCAAAGAAGCTTAATTGTTTTAATTTTTTCAAGGGCTTCAATACCATTTGAACCACGGTAAAGCTTATCTAATGTCGGACGGAATTCCTCGTTTAAAAAATCTCTTGCACTAGATGGTTGGACAATTAAATTCCCCGCTACAATCTGTTGAATGATGCCTTTAATCTTTGGCCAACCTTCCTGTAAAAATACGCGATATGCTAATCCACCATTTAAATTCGGAATTACGATGCCGTTTTCTTTTTTCTCAGGATTCAGTGCCATCGCATCGCTTAATGACCAGAACATATGACGCCAAGCTATAATTTCACCAATATGCACCTGTACACCACGGAATTGATCAGTGCCCGCTGTCTTTAATGCCTTCAATAATACGCCAATAATAAAATCTAATTTCACAGCTAAGCGTGTGACACCTTGGAAAGTAAAGCGATTAATGAAACCGCTTTCTACAAAGAATGAAGTTGTCTTTTGCATATCTTCATAAATTAAAATATTTTCCCATGGGATAAGTGCTTGCTCGAATACAAGTACCGCATCATTTTCATCGAAACGGCTACTTAGAGGGTAATCAAATGGGCTCCCCATAACTGCAGACGTCATTTCATACGAAGCACGACTAATAAGCTTCACACCGGGTGCATCCATTGGTGCAATAAAGACAACTGCAAATTTTTTATCTTTAATCGGTAATCCATACGTACCAACAAAATTGTAATTAGTAATAGCTGAACCTGTAGCCACCATCTTTGAACCACTAATAATCAAGCCCTCGTCCGTTTCACGTTCCACTTGGATAAAAACATCCCCTACTTCATGGACATCTTTATGTCGATCAACAGGTGGATTCACAATTGCATGATTGAAAAACCAATTACGTTCTTGTGATTCTTTGTACCAACGCTTTGCATTTTCTTGGTAAGGTGAATAATATTCAGGGTTTCCGCCAAGTGTTGCAAGGAATGAAGCTTTGTAGTCTGGTGTTCGCCCCATCTGCCCATATGTAAGGCGAGCCCAAGCAACAATTGCATCTCGTCCTTTAATTAAATCATCCGCGCTACGTGCTGCTCGGAAATAACTATGGGTATAACCACCACTACCCGTATCCGTTTCACAAGTTAAAATATCTTTGTATTTTGGGTCATGCATGGCATCATATAGACGTGAAATTGATCGTGCTGAATTTCGAAAAGCTGGGTGGGTCGTGACATCCTTTACACGTTCACCATGTAACCAAATTTCCCGACTATCCTTTAAACTCTCTAAATATTCCTGCCCTGTCAAAGGCTTCGTACCTTGCTTTACAACCATTCCCTTCCCTCCTACAATTATTTTTTCTTGTTTGACATGTCTATTTAAATGTAATGCTTTTTGAATTTTTAGATAATTTATAAAAAGTATAGTATTCCGTTCCTTTTCTTTAAAATTTGAAAGAGATATCTGTGAAAAATAAAAAAAAGCCAGCAAATTCGCTGACTTCTCTTACTTTTCATTTTCTAACGCTTTAATTACATAATAGATTTTCAAAGCTAACTGGCATCGGAAACGTACATCTCCTGTCCGCAAATCTTCTTGTAATAAAGACTCGATTTTATCCATTCGATAACGAAAACCAGGAATAGATAAATTCAAAGCCTTCGCTGTTTTATTAACATTCCCACTGTTGTTTAAGAAAACCTCTAACGTATGAACAAGTGTTGCATTATTTTGCTCATCATAACTTAATAGATGACCAAGTACCTCTTCGTAAAACTGTAAAAGCTCACTTGGGTTTGTCGTCTTTAAAAATAGCATAATATGCTGAAAGTTTTCGTAAATAGCAGATTGTGTCTGTCTAGGTGCTGCATATCGTAAAAATTGACAAATCAGTCTTGCCTCGTTGTGACTATTGCCAATTTCCTCTAACTTCTCAGAATTTTTCCCAACACCAATTTGAAATTTAGATTGTTTGAAGCGCTCTTTTAATCGTTTCGTTAATACGCTAACAAAGTCCGACATATATTCGATATTTTTCTCACAATCCTCTAGAATAAGTAGGACCTCTTGATTTTTAATAAAGCACTCCACATTTAAATACTCTGTCATTAAAAAGCTGAGCAATATTTCCGGGTCCTCATGCTCAGTTGTTATGACAATTACACGATTGTTTTTACTCGGATCAAAGTAGAAAATACTACGTGCCTTTTTAATGAGTTCCTCCGGGGAAGATTGATTACTCATGACTTCATCTAAAAAATCAGATTTTCGTTGCCACTGTGATTGAGCAATTTGCATCTGTGTATATAAATATATTGAGAAGACCGTCACAGCGCGTTCAATAATCATTTCCTGCTCGCGCGTTAGATCATTATGACTAAGTATCACTAAAGTCCCCAATTGTTTTTTCATGGTCATAATCCCATATTCATGTCGAAACTCTTTTTTCTTACGACTTCCTTCTATATAAAGTTGCTCATCATCCTTATGCATAAAATAATAGCCAATTGGCTTCATTAAATATCTACGTTCTATCGTTACACTACATTGCAAAGCATCACTTAAAAGATGTAACAGTTGATTCAACGTATAGCCTTCAAGCATGGCATGTGTCATTTGCTTATGGATGGTGTCAGAATGTAGGATCGAATTATTCAACGTTTTTAACTCATTGTACGTAGCATCTAACTCGTCAGCTAAGGACGTTTCTTGAAAATATCGTAATATATCTAGTTGCTCAGCTGTGGCATGCTCCTTTGTTCGAACAACAAATTTACAATAGTCATCGCATTTACCACGACAATTTTCTTCAAATACGACAATCTCCTTTGGATAGGTTTTTGCTAAAAAACCTGCTACATAGCCGATTAATGTCCAACATACACTTTCGTCACTAAAACCAAAATGGCGGACATGCTCCTCCGCCTCGTAAGAATGAAACCACTTACCTTCCATTTCAAATTTATCGTCACTTATTTCCAACACATCAATTTCTACACTAACAACGCCCTCTAATGTATGAATCGCCGCTCCAGCTCTTATCAACTCTTTTAACTCTTTCCAATTGTACATCTTCTCAATAGAGCCACCAGCACTATAACCACATGCCCAACCATAGCGTAATAAAAAGCCTTTTGCTCGCTCCATATTCAACGTTTGAATAATATCACGCCTAAAAAAACCAAGTGCCTCAGCCGATTTTAAGATCATTCGATTCCCATTGAACTTGATGATGCCTGAACGTGGATTAATATCAATTGAATTTTCAAACACTAAACGATTTGCTTTCATCATATACACCCCTATAATCATGAAGTCTTATATATTTTTTCTTACAACAACAAGGCTTGTACATTTTCTCCAAATCGAAATCACTAGATTGAAAGTATTTACTTTTTACTTTTATTTGCAATAATAGTATAAAATATTTTTTCTGATAATTCACTTAATTGTAACAACAAAATGTTTCGACATTTTTCTTCGATAAAATAAAAAAAATGTACTGATCCTTTGATGAATCAGTACATTTCAGACTGTAGACAAACACTATTTTGTTGGTATAAAACTGTAGAGAAAATTAATTGAAAGACACCGTTTAGCATTATTTTACTCCAGAAGTCTATGCAGTGAAGCCTGTCTTGCGTAGTATTTTAATCATAGCTATTATACTATTTTGTTCAGCTTGTCTTCTCACACTAATGATGAGGAACCGTTGATTTTTCACGGAGAGTGGCGACTCCTGCGGGATGAGCTTGAGCTGAAAGCCCCGCAGGAACGTAGTGACGAGGAGATTGAAGCCAAGCCCGCGGAAAGCGCCAACTCGAAGTGAAAATCAACCCTTGTTTATTGATACGCCTTAATTTATATATATCCTTTTGCTTATAGCTTATTTACAAGTTCTAATAATGCAGTTAAAGAATCAACCTCATATGTTGGAGTGACAACGCCATTCGGTACATTATTTTCACGATTTATCCAAACGTTGCGCATACCAACACGGGATGAGCCTAAAATATCAGTATTTAAGTTATCTCCAACCATGATTGCATCATCTGCAGTAATACCTGCTTTCTCCATTACATGTTCGAAAATAGAGGCATCTGGTTTCCCTTTACCAAAGTCTCCAGAGATGATAATATGGTCAAAATATGGCGCGATTTCTGGTGTTATTTCTAGCTTTAAATTTTGTAAACTTGGTGCTCCATTTGTCAGTAATACGAGTTGATACTTTCCTTTCAGCTTATCTAGCACATCAAAAGTATCTTCATATAAGAATGGTGATACTTTTCGCTCTGCGACAAAGCGCTCCCCTAGCTCCGCCCCTAGTTGTGCATCATCAATGCCAAGAGCTGCTAAACCTTTTGTCCATGCTTCTGTACGATAGCCTGGTACGATATTTTTCATTTTTTGGAAAGAATCTGTTGGATCATCAAATGTTCCCCAAAGTCCTTCGAATGGGTTAATGCCGATTAACACCGTATAATCATATGTTTCATAGCCTTCGTAAAGTACACGTGCTTCTTTACGCACAGATTCCTCTAGCTCAGCTGGATTTACATTATGTATAGTTGCTGCATATTCACACGTTTTCTCAAATGCTGTTTTGACGGATTTTTTATCCCATAATAGCGTATCGTCTAAATCAAAAATAATTGTGTTAATTGACATTGTGTCAGCTCCTAGCTTCCTATTAGTATAATTATTTTAGCATATATTCAAAATATTTAGCATAGCGTTTTAGGCTTTTCTCATCCCATAACGTACGGTTGATTTCCGTTGCGGCTGGGCACTTTGTTGCTGTCGCTTCGCTTTCGCGCAGAGCAGAGCTTCCTGGGGGCGTCCGATGAGCCCCAAGGAGTCGCCCAGCCTCCACTCCAATCAACATATTACATGGTATCCATTTTAACAAATGCCATCCGCCACTTTTATTGATTAGCCTAATCCTAGCCTATTCTTCATTCTATAACTATTGATTTTTCTTACGTAATCTATCCATTAAGCTTTGTATTTCGGCCCTTTTCTGCTCAGTTTCTTCTTTTAAAATTTCAATTTGATAGATGCCATCAATTTCTTCAATTAGCACGCGATCACCAACCTGTACTGGTTTATTCATGGCAGACTGTAAAATGATTAACTGTTCCTCTTCCTCTGGGTACTTCAAAAAAACTGCATATCCATCTTCAATACGGTCTAAGGTGTATTTAGTCGAGTTCACTAACGATATCCCCTTTCGCATTACGTAATTGCGCAGCATCCCCATCATTCAGCCAAATCTGTTTCTTTGTCCATTTTAAATAGTTTTGACCGTCTCGTGCATTTGAGCCACTTGTGACATAAATCGTTTTCCCTGGCTGCAATGTCACATTGGGAAAGTTAAAAACTTGATTCCCTTCAATCGATATAAGCTGCCAATCTTTTAAGGACACTGCTTCTTTACCATTATTTTTAATGCCTACAACTTCTTCTATTAAGTCCTTACTAACAATCTCAACACTTGTACTAGTTGTTGCTGGTGCTGAGGCACTTGTTTGTGGTGTTGAGACACTTGGTGGAGACCATTCCTTCGAATTCACGTCATAGTCTACCCCATCTGTTGATACGATAACAGTTCCCGCTTCTGCAGTAGAGTAAATTTCACTGCCAATTGCTTGTAATCGCTCAACTACTTCAGCATGAGGATGACCGTACTTATTGCCCTCTCCATAGCTTAAAATTGTCACTTCAGGATGTACTTTCTGAATGAACTCCGCAGAGCTACTCGTGTTAGAGCCATGATGACCTGCCTTTAAGATCGTTGCTTTCACATCGTCCTGCATCATCTCTTTTTCTAACGCTACTCCCGCGTCGGCTGTTAATAAAAATGATACATTACCATAAGCAAGCTTTAAGACAATGGAAGCATCATTATTATCTGTTGCATTTTCATTGGCGTTTAACACCTTCACATTAATATCATCATCAAACGCTATACTATCACCTGTTTTTGGAACATTATAAGGAATATTCTTCGTATCAATAAGTGTCAGCATCTCTTCAAAGGTTTGAGATGTATGTACCTTCCCTGAATCATAAAATTGTCCGATATCTATCGAATTTAACACAGGAATTAAACCACCAATATGGTCTGCATCAGGATGGGTAGCGACCACTATATCGAGCTTGTTCACGCCAAGCTCCTTCAAATAAGAAACAACCTTTTGACCAGCACCTTTAACGCCCCCATCAACAAGCATTGTCTTGCCGATTGGTGATTCAATAAAAATCGAATCTCCTTGTCCTACATCAATAAAATGTACACGCATTTCATGTCCTGCAGTGACGGATACTTTCTCCGTATTTAATGTCTCCGTACAGCCTGCTAATAAAAAAATACAAAGGAGCACTACTATTAATTTTTTCATTTACTAACTTCCTTTCTATTTTTCTATTATACAAAAAAGAGAGCTACCCATGGGCTGCTCTCTATGTCTAATCAATTATGCCTCGGCACAATTGCGTTCAGATTCGGTTTTGTACTTGCACATTGAGATACCCGCTGAAAATTAATTTAAAATCTGATTCATCTCACCACCTAAAGAGATGGGAGATTTCTATATCTGTCGCTTTTGCTTTCGTTATATAAAAAATTGCTGAAAGAAGTTAAACTAAAATCCACCATAAGATCATTGTTACGACAATAGTGACTAGCCCTTGTAGTAAGGTTGCAACTGTTTGCGCTTTGTATGCTTGTGTCACTTCCATTCCGCTATACTGTGTAATCACCCAGAAGAAACTATCATTGACATGGCTAACTGTCATTGCCCCAACACCTATCGCCATGACTACTAATGCTAACGGTATCGCTCCTCCAATTCCAAGTGTGGCTAGCATTGGTGCTACAAGTGTAGATGTAATAACAAGTGCTGTCGTTGAAGACCCCTGAGCTGTTTTCAATGCTGCTGCTACGATAAATGGCACAATGAGGAATAGGCTTCCTGAAGCAAACATGCCTAAATCCATTTCTTGCAGCATTTCACCAACACCAGCATTTTTTATTACTGTACCAAATGAACCACCTGCTCCAGTAATTAATAAAATAGGAGCTGCTTCTTTTAAACTTTCACCAATCCAACCAGTTAACGTATTTTCACTAATTTCTGGTAATAACAAAGATGCTGCTAAGACACCTAAAAATAAAGCAACTGTTGGAGATCCTAGAAATCTGAAAATCGCATTTAATGTTGATTCTGGATCACCAACTAATGCAGCAATCGAACCAATACCAATTAATACGATAGGTAGTACAATAGGTAAAAATGCTTTAAACGTTGATGGCATTTTACCAAAAGATTTTATGACTTCCTCATAATCTAATGCTTCTACTTCATCTTCTGGTACGCGAATTTTTGTCGCTACTTTCACCGACCATAAATACCCTACAAATGTTGCTGGAATCGCTACTATCAACCCGATAACAATAACTGTTCCTAAATAATCTGATGCACCGATATTTCCAGCTGCTGCAATTGGCCCTGGTGTTGGCGGTACTAATACATGAGTAGCGAAAAGCCCTGTCGCTAAAGCTACAGCCATCGAGGCAATTGTTACATTAGCACGCTTAGCTAAAGATTTCTGTAAGCTCGATAAAATAATAAAGCCTGAATCACAAAAGACTGGGATAGAGACGATATAACCGATTAATGACATTGCTAATTGAGGACGCTTTGGACCAACAACTCGTAATACCACTTCTGCCATTCGATAAGCGGCCCCTGATTTTTCTAATATTAAACCAATTATTGTACCTGCTATAATAACTAAACCGATGCTTGTCATTAACCCACCAAAGCCGGTGTTAATGCTTTCAACCACTGTTAATAAAGGCATACCCGAAACAATTCCAACAAAGAATGCGCTTATTAATAATGCCAAAAATGGATGAAGCTTTAACTTTGCTGTTCCAAATACAACAAACAATACCCCTATTAAAATAATGATGAACAACATTTACTCATCCCCCATTTGTACGTAATACTCAAATATCCTTTTTGTTTTTAGACGAATAAATTCATAAGGCTTTTGCATTGCCTGCTGAACACTAATCTTCTCATCTACTAATGACTCAACAACATTAAAGTAGTTTAGTAGCGCAGGTTTATCAATTTCATCAATAGCCCCTGACAACAAAATAGCCTGTGCATTTGCTAATTTTGCTACCTTCGCTACCCCTAAAGGCGCCTTTCCATGCAATGTTTGACAATCTGATTTGCCTTCACCTGTAATAACAAACCCAGCACCTTCTAAATGTTTTTTTAGCTGCACTGCATCAATTACAATATCAATACCCGCATGAAAACTACCGTTTAAAAAGGCTACTAATGCACCTCCCATTCCCCCTGCCGCACCCGCCCCTTTGAAGTCATGTAGTCGAATGCAAAACTGTTTTTCAATAATATCTGCAAACCGCTTTAGACAGCTATCAAAATAAGCTATTTGATGCTCCTTCACACCTTTTTGAGGTCCAAAAATAGCCGTTGCCCCACGATCTCCAATTAGTGGATTGTCTACATCACATGCAATAATAAATTGCGTTTCATTCAATCGAGCATCTAGCTGACTAGCATCAATTAAAGCTAAATCTAATAGTGATGACACCCCCTCGGAAATTAAAGTGCCGTCTTCTTTTTTTAATTGGAGTCCAAGTGCCTTTAACATACCTACACCAGCATCATTTGTAGCACTGCCGCCAATTCCGATAATAAACTTTCTAAATCCTGCATCAAGAGCAGCCTTTATAAGCTGTCCCGTTCCATATGTTGATGCAAGTTCAGGATTTTTTTCGTTGTCCTGTAACAGCATAATACCGGATGCTTGAGCCATTTCAATTACACATGTTTCATTATCACCAAGTACACCATATCTTGCTTCAATCTCTCTCCCCAATGGGTCAAGTACATATTGTGAAATATATCGACCATCCGTTGAGGCGATAAGTGATACTAGTGTACCTTCTCCACCGTCTGCAACGGGGAGAATAATTGTTTCAATCGATTGATCAACGTCCATGATTCCTGCCTGCATTGCATTAGCCACCTCGATGGCCGATAAAGTGCCCTTATAGGAATCTGGACTAATAACGACTTTCATTTTATACCTCCATAGTTCTTTCTGTAACACAATTAAGTTAAGCGCTTACATTTATTATAATGACAATAAATTCAGAAAACATTATAATGAATGTATAAATTAGCTGTAATATAACAGATGTTTATTATGCGAGGTGTATAAACATATTAACGAAAAAATTAGCAGAAGATATCGTACATCAAACAATGTTACGATTACGTCGCAACATTAATGTCATTAGTCCAACCGGTGTCATTTTAGCTTCTGGCGATAAAATGAGAGTTGAGAATATTCATGAAGGCGCACTCTATGTTGCCAAAAACAAGGAGACGCTTATTATTAATGAGGACAATATAGACCAGTATCCAAACACTAGGCCTGGCATTAATATGCCTATCATGTATCAGGATGATGTCATTGGTGTTATTGGGATTACAGGGGATTCTGAGGACATACTAGAAATCGCCAACCTTGTCCAATTAACGACAGAAATCATGGCACATCAAGCCATTATCGAATCAAAAAGTGAATGGCATAGAAAAAATAATGACTACATATTTGAAGCACTAGTTCATGGTAGCAAGCTAGATGCGGCATTACAGGAACGGATCCATAAGCTGCCATTTCCACTAGTAGCACCTTTTCAAATCCTACTAGTAAGCTTAGATGAACCCTTATACACAGAGAATAGCATCCCTTTCTTTCTAGAAGATCTATTTTATAAGCAGCCTATACTTTCAGGTTATAGTCAGCTACATGAATACTATATTCTGTTAACAAGTTGTGAGGACAATACACAGCAGCAAATAATGAAGGCATTGCGAAAAAAGCAACAAAAACTACATTCCTTACAAATCGGAGTTGGTCCAACCGTCCAACATTTATCTCAGTTACCTCATAGCTATCATGGTGCTAAAACGGCACTAAAGTTTGCCTTGATTAATAAAGAAATCACTTATTTTGAAGATATAGAGTTATTCTCTCTTTTTAAAAATCAAGATTCGGAGGCGATTCGAGCATTCCATCAACGTGTTCTCAAAAGCATGAATGCAAAGCAACTTGAAACATTACAAGCTTTTTTTAATTGTAATTTACAGCTTAAGCTCTGCTCCCAACAGTTAAATATTCATCGCCATACGCTCACCTATAGACTAAATAAAATTAGAGAGCTAACAGGCTACGATCCTCAATATTTTGAAGATGCTGTTATATTAAAAATGGCGTGTGATTTAAGAAAATTATAACGAGATTTTATCGGAATGTTTTTTAATTTTATCGGAACATTTTGTGGTTTTATCTTTATCGAAACATTATCGCGATTTATCGGAATAAAAGAGGCAATCTGAACACCACGTCAGATTGCCATCATTTTTTATGCCTTATATAATTCGTCTAAAAACTCTATTTTTTTACCAATTGCCTCTTCAAATGTCATGATGTAGGCAGCAGGATCTTTTGGATTGTGGAACTGCGTAATCTTCCCTGTTTCAGGATGTACAAATTTAGAGGATGCTCCGCAGCCAATCCCTAATATTGTCTGTACTTCTTCCATTATGACAATATTATAGATACTTTCTTCACCAGCTTTACTGTAGCCGACATTTTCTAAATTACCTAAAATGTTTTTTTGACGATATAAATAGTATGGTACATAATCATTTTCCTTCGTCCATACTTGTGCCATATGCATCATTTGTGCAACAGTATCACGGTCTGCTACCTTGTACTTATCCTTATTACGTGTCATTTCCGATGCACGTTTAAATGATAATGTGTGAACTGTTAGCGATTCTGGCTGCATTTTTGCAGATTCATCTAATGAATGCTGGAACTCTTCAATTCCTTCATTCGGTAAACCAATAATTAAATCCATATTAATGTTATTCATGCCTGATTCACGTGCTAACCAAAACTTATCAATTGTTTCCTGTACCGTATGATGACGACCAATTGCTTTAAGTGTTTCATCTGTATACGATTGTGGATTAACACTTATACGGTCAATGCCCCATTTTTTTAACACGTCTAGTTTTTCAGGTGTAATCGTATCAGGTCTGCCCGCTTCAACAGTTACTTCACGGATTGTTTCAGAATGCGGGAAGGACTCATGCATCGTTTGATACAATGCATCCATTTCATGGGCCTCAATAGATGTCGGTGTACCACCACCCCAATAAATGGACGTGATTTTCATATTATTTTCCTTCAGCCATTTCCCCATTTCACGTAATTCAATATGCAGCCCATCTAAAAATGTAGCAACACGCCCTTGTTTTCGATTGCTGCCAATCGCATAGGCTGGGAACGTGCAATAGGCACATTTAGTCGGGCAGAAAGGAATGCCTATATAAATGCTTATTTCTTTACCGATTTCATCTATATCAGGAATCGTCACTAACTGACGAGCCACTATTTCTTTTAGTAGCGCTACCTTTTCTTCTGACAGACGGAAATCACGAATAAGAATATCTGCAATTTCTTCCTCACTCTTCCCGGCTTTTCGGAATTTATGGTAAAGCTTAGTTGGACGCACACCCGTTAAAATTCCCCATTGCTGATGCATTCCAGTATGTTGCTCTAATACATCTAAAAATACGTGAGACAAAGCACGCTTCATACGAATATTTAGCTCACGTCCTTCAGCCTCAGTTTCATATTGAATACGGTAATCATTCGTATAACGCTTACTTTCTACTTCTAAAACGGCTTTTGTAGATATTGAGAAATCAACCCCTACGTTATATTCGAATGACACTGTCATATCTGTTCCTTCAGACTCTACTCTTAACTTAGAATCCTCAAAAAATAAATTCGCAATATGATTTAATACGCGAATCCAATCTTCAGGATATTTTTGATCTATGTGAATAATTTTCATTTTCTTCGCTCTTTTCTCTCAAAATTACAGTACCAATAGTTTAACAAATTTTTATAACGTTAAGCAAAGCCAGAAATAATAACAGAACATTCTGTCTAATGATACAAAAAATCCATTTTGAAAAAATTAATCAAAATGGATTCTTATCTTTTAATTATCTATAGCCGCATTTGTTTTGAATTTTTCTTCTTTTAGTTTAAGAATTTTTCTTAATTCCATACTTACTTTCTCCAAGCCTTCCATATCGGGTATAAAATAAGAAACTTTACCGATATACTGATCTTCTCCTTTTATTTCTAACGTTTTCGTAGTTATGTTTTTGGAATTCAAATATTGCTTTTGGAGTGCGTAAATTTCATTAGTGTTTAAATCTGTTTCTACGTTTTTTCCTAAAATATCTGCTATTTGACCAATTTTGAATATTGTATTCGTCGATTTTGCTTGATTAATCGTTTCAGTCAAAAATTGTCTTTGTCTCTCTTCGCGTGAGTATGAAGCATTAACAGGTCTATATCTCATTCTTACAAATGCAAGTGCCTCTTCCCCATTTAAATGTGCCTCTCCTTTATGAAATTCTATCCTTTGTTTTCTATCGTAAATATTATCTTCCCAGAAATCCTCTTTTACATCTATTGTAACTCCACCTAAAGCATCGACAATATCTCTAAAGCCATCAAAGTTTACTGCAATAAAGTTATCTATCGGTATATTAAGGAATTTTTCAACTGTCTCTAATTGCAGTTTAATTGCCCCATAGCCTGTAATTGATCCGTAATTATAAGCGGCATTGATTTTATGTATACCTGTATATTCCCCAGCATTCTCTATTTTAACTCTTGCATCCCGAGGTACTGTAATTAAGTTTATTTCAGATTTATCCGGATCCAAAGTAATGACCATTTGAGTGTCCGCTCGACCATCCTTCTCCTTACTTGAATAATTTTCAACACCTAATAATAGAATTGAGATTGGATCTTTCGTAAAGGAAACATCCTCTTCCCTAAGTTCTGATTTATTTCCTGCTCTATTTAAATCAACCTTTGAACTATCATAGGCATTTTTAAATTTAACAAACGCATAAGCTCCGTAACTAGTGACGGTTAATAGTGAAATTACAATTACTAGGAAGGTTATTTTTATAACTTTATTTTTAGGTTTCGCTTTTTTAGAGCTTCTTGTTTTTCTTTCCAAATTAAATCCTCTCTTCTATTTGAATTCCTGAAGTAAAGTCATTCTCTCCGTTAATTAAGACGCTGTTTGTCCTTTCAAGTTTCCTATAATGAATATTTTTGGAAATTAAATTCTAAAAATCCCCATAAAGGTAAATCTACCTTTATGGGGATTTTTTAAAATTATTTTAAGTATTCCTCTACAAATTCAACTGGTACATATGTTTTATTACCTCCTAACAAAGCAGGGGCTTCATTAAGTGAGCGTAATGCTTTGTTATAACCAAACATTTTTTCTCCACGAGTAATTGTGTAAGATAAATTGCCTTTAGATACAATTGCACCTTTACCTGTTGAATCCACTGTATAACCAAGCTTTTCGGCAATCAAACGCAACGGAACCATCTTTGTTCCATCAACTTCATAATAATCTGTCGCGATTATTTCTGCTATTTCTGCATCTATAGTATTTTCTGTTGTATTTCCTGATTCGTCATCAAGAACAATTACTTTAGAAGGGGTTGTTTGAGCGGGGATACTTTTTGTTGAAGCTGTATAAAAAACTACTAAGTTCTTCTCTACTAAATCTTTAGCTGCAACTTTCTCTCCCTTCGTATTTAAAAGCTCCGTGTTTTCACCAATGCTTAATTTTAACATATCATAAGTATTTGTTAGGTTTTCAAAGAAGTAATCAACTTCAACAAATCCAGCTTCTTTAGTTTCAATAATGACAACTTCGGGATTGAATTGTGGTGGATAAATTAATTTTTGTGGCTTGTTCGCAAATGTATAAGCTACTATTTTATCCCCTTCTTTAAGATCCACTTTTTTACCTGTATTATCGAAAACAAGTGTATCTTTTGTTATCTCTAAAATGTTCGTTTGATCGCCATCTTTCACTGTGAAATATGTAATTTTTTCACTAGAATTGACTTTTTCAACTGTTCCATAAGTAGTATTAAAAATGTGAACAGGATCAATTTGAATTTGTGGTAGTTGTTGTTCCGTCTTTGTCGGATTATCTTTTGCCGAAGCGACTGGCATTACTACACTTCCAAATAATAATGCTGTCATTGCTACAGGTGCAAATTTTTTCATGTTCATAAAATCTCTCCTTATTATTAGGTTCATAGTAGTAGTAGTTTTAGAATGGTAAAAGTTTCATTAAAAGCAGGAAAATTTGTGACGAAAGCCATTTATTGGTAAATATCTATTATAATTAGCAATAACGAATGCAACGTAGCGACAGCAACAGTTGTTTTTTGTGCGAAAGCGTAGTGCAACGTAGCGGCAGCAACAGTTGTTTTTTGTGCGAAGTGGTAAGATCCTTGATCATGAATTTTCACATAAGAAAAGTGCGAGAAATCAATGTTTCGAAAATTGATTTCTCGCACTTTTTAAAGTTTTGACTAGTTTTGTCCTAGCCACTTTTCTTTTGGAGTATCTAATACCTACTCCTTTACCATTTCCCTTAATCCTGTAATATCGATACCGTTTAATGCTTGAGTTGCAAGACGATCGGCTTCAGAATTTTCTTTACGTGATATAAGCTTGTACTCTGGCTGGATACTGAGCTTCTCTAGCTTTGCATCAATTTTATCTGCCCAGCTAGATAAATTCTTTTCAAGTGCTGGCCATTCTCCGCTTAATTGATTGATAACAACTTGGGAATCACCTGTGAAGCAAACGGGCAAATGGTGAACATTCAATAGCTCAAGCTCGACTAATCCCAAATATAGCGCTGCGTATTCTGCCTCATTGTTGGATTTAAGCTCGGACGAAAAAGAATTTTGTCGCAATCGATATGGCTTGCCATTTTGCTCATAATAAACCACACAGCCTAGTCCTGATTGATTTGTTGCACGATCAAAGCCCCCATCAAAATAGACTGTAATATTGTGTGGCTCAGTGTCAATTTCCTTTAAATATGCCTTGAGTTCCTTTAAAGACCAGTTTGTATCCTGTCGATCGACACAATGCAGTGATTTTACTCTCCCTGTTCGCTCCATGTCCTCCGCAAGTAGTAATGCTTGGGCTGCTGGCATTTCTTCTGAACGTAAAACAGTTTCCGCATCTTTTTTCGCTTTATAGGTCCATTCAATGATTACATGCATAATAAAACCTCCAATAGATATTGAGCCATAAATTGAAAACGTGCTCCTGCTTGCGGAAACACGTTTTTCTTCTTACTTGTTATATGTGCAACTATTAGTATTTTTATGCCTAAGAAAGCTTTTTGATCAGATCGACGATAGCATCTGTTTTTTCAGAACTCTCGTTTGCGACGTTAGAACTTGTTGTTATGCTGCTTGGTCGTTGAACATCGCCGCTAAATGATGCTTTTCCGCCGCCTGGATGCTGATCTCCGCCGCTTTGATGTTTTTCTTCGCTGTTAAAATTCTTCATACAATGCTTGAATAGGTTTTATTAAAATGCGGTTTACCTCTTCAATGATCTTACTTAGCTTCATTTCTGCCTCAAGCATTGCAGAAATTTTTGCATTTTGCTGTGCAAGCTGTGCTGCTTTTTGCGCGTATACAAGTTCATCTTCCAAAATATCTTCGCCAGTTAACTGCTTTTTCTGTAGGTCAATTTGAACCTTACGGAAATTTTTGAATAAATTTACTGCCTCTTCATCTTCCTTAACAGCTGTCACTGCTTCTTTTAACACTTCAAATTCAGGTGTTTTACGTAAAGCTGCCTCTAACGCATTAATTTCATTATAAATATTAATCATAAACATAATTCTCCTTTTTAAATAAAGTAAACAATTAACCCTTGCACAATCCCAATCAATCCACCAAGAACTGCACCAAGTACTGTAATCATTTTAAACTCACGCTTTGAAATACCTAGTACAAGTTCCTCTAATTTCTCTACAGGGAAAGAATCAACCTGCTCACGTACTACTTCTTGTAAATTTAAGCGTTTCAACACATCTTCTAATTTCTCTTCAGCTTTTACAAAAGCTTTTTCAATGGCTTGTGGAATCACAGTTTCCTTCATCCATGAATTACCTTCTGGCCAGTAATGCGAAATCGGATAATTCAAGCGCTCTTCAAGTGCTAATTGTTCTTTTACGTAAGTTTGCAACTTCGATAATATTTGTTCAAAATGAATATCCTGTAAGAAATCCATTGCTGGGCGATCTTTTAATTTCTCTAATTCCTGAGTAAAAATTTTCGTTAATAATGCTGATGTTCCTGGTTTCTGTAAAAATTTTATAAGCTCACGCTGAACCTTTGACATGAGCGACGAAGAATCACCTAAAAACATATTAATCATTCCACCAAGTGATCCTTTTGACGATAAGAAGTCATCAATCATCGCCTTAATTGTCAGTTCGCCTTCAGGTGATAAAAAATAATCCTCACCTTTTTCTAAAATATGATCAACCGCTACTGGAATCTTTGCATCAATTGTATTTTGAATATCTGCTGATAATAGTGTACGAATTGATTTCGTTGATAGTGTATTCTTAACTGATTCAAATTGTCCCTCAACAATTGCTTCTACCTTCTGTTCAATTGTTGCTGGCATATTGGAAAATCCAGCTAATGATAGCCAATCCTGAATTGTTTTATCATTTGTAAAAATCGTTTCTTCTACCTTTGCTTGTACAAACTGTTCTACCTTGTCCTGAATATCCTTTGAGAAAAACTTCTTTCTAAAAGTTTCAGGTGTTAATAAATAATTCACAACCGTTAGCCCAAGTTGCTTTGCTAATTCGTCACGTCGTTTCGGAATAAGACCTGGTGTAAAAGGCACTCGCCAATTTTTAATATATATGGCATTATGTGGTCGGAAAAGCATTTTAATAGCTAGGTGATTCGTTATACCACCGATTGCAGCACCGATAACTGCCATAAATATTAATGTCACTATAAAATTATCCATTAGTATCCTCTCATTTCAATTGTATTCACTATTGGCGTAATTTGTCGCCTAATGCACTAATTATAGCAGAGCAATGATTTTCTACGAAAGAAATACCCTCTATTAGATTAACTATTTTTATCCATCTTTATTAATTTTGAAATACTAATTTCCGCTACGAGCTACTCGCTTTAATGCGCGATTCGAGTAGTATAAGCAAAATATCAACAAAAAATCCTTTTTCAGCTCATTACGATAGGAATGAGATTTGGAGTTGCAAAATTACCACTATCCTTGAATAATATTAACTACATATATAAGAAATGGGGTTTGGTTATGATTCAGCATTTTAGCTTTAAGCCTTTATTTGAAAATTCTCAGCTTCCAGGGTGGTCTATTTCGTTCTTTTATCAACGTGAACGTTATACAGCGGAGTACTTAAAAGATGGCGTTATACAATGGAATGGAACTATCCCTCCAAACGAAGAGGATGTAAAAAAAATGATTCATGAGCTTATGTTGTACCATGTTTACGACTGATCAATTTCGATTTGGCGTAATTGTGCTGTCGCTTTGCTTTCGCACAGAAAATATTTGTTGCTGTCGCACAGAAAGCTGCTGAATGAAGATGCGAGTAGTATTTTCCTGTTCTCAATTGCATAAAAACACCTATTTTTTACTAATTTCAACATTGCTATTAGCTTAAAAATGGTTAAGTATATTGAAATTCCCTTATTTTTCTTATACATTTATGTTATTAAGAATTAAAGGTTTTTTATGCAGGAGGCTATTTAAATGAGTAAAGTCACTCTTTCTGATGACTTAAACAGTTATAATTCAAAAGCATTAATTCGTACAAAAGTAAAAGAAGTTTTTTCCGAATTTTCCGCTAAAATTTTCGAGTTAGCGAATGAGGCTGAAGCTATTGATAGTAAAAAATTTGAGGCTCTTTCTGGCTTTAAAAGTGATTTCTACAATGAATACTGCAGTCAATTAAAAGGATTTTTCAATTCATCTACTAATCCTTTCGGAAAAAGGCCTGTAAAAAATATATATTTAACGTATAAGGGCAAAAATTATATTTTTACACAGCAAGGTATAACAGAAAAAGCACCTGTTTCAATTGCACTTTACTCAGGTGAAATACCGTTTAAAGAAACGCTTCACGATGTGGAAAAAGCGTGCTTAAAATTACGTTTTCAACAACAATAAATAATTAAAGCAGAAGGAGCCGTCTCAATAAATGAAACTGGCTCCTTTTTTATGAAAAACTATTTTGAAATTAAAGAGTCATAATATCGTTCTTCAGAGGGGGGTGATTTCCGCTCCGACTGGGGGCGTTCAGTCTCCACTCGAATCAACCTCTTTATATCACTCTAATTTATAATGATAAAACTTAACTTCAGCTACAAATATTTTACGAAAGCGAAGCGACTTTCCACAACATCCACATAGATTTCTTTGACCATATTAATTTTCAACATAACAAAAGAGCCACCCCATATGAATGTGATAGCTCCTTTTTGTTGCTATTAAAAATAATTCATTTAAAAAAATCCGCAAGTATAGTTCTCTTGAGATTTTTGACGTGTCGTTTTATATGAGATTAAATGCTTCTTTCTCTAAACAAACTATCTTCTTTGCTATATTTAAAGTTAGCATAACAAATTTCTATTTTCAATCTTTTGGTGTTTGAATTTATTTAATTTTTTCAATTTACGGTGTGAAAAACAAATCAATTTTGCTTCAGCATAATTGATTTGTTTTTTGTGCGAAAGCGTAGTGCAACGTAGCGACAGCAACAGATGTTTTTTGTGCGAAAGCGTAGTGCAACGTAGCGACAGCAACAGATGTTTTTTGTGCGAAAGCGTAGTGCAACGTAGCGACAGCAACATGATGTTGGTCACCCGCTGAAAGAAGTTAAAAAAATTGTTGTCAATATTTGTGTTTTGCCTATAAATATTTTATGATTAAGTCATTCAACAATTTTTTAATATCATAGGAGGTGTACACTTTGTTTACCTCCCTCATTCGGGCGGGGACAAAGGAATTATTTGGACGGAGACATAATGGAAATAACCATAAGGTTGGCGGCATTTGCCCTACTAATCATAATGACAGGATTTTTCGTTGCAACCGAATTTGCAATCGTTAAAGTAAGATCCACACGAATTGATCAATTGCTTGCCGAAGGGAATAAAAAAGCAAAAAATGCAAAACGTGTAATTTCAGATTTAGATGAATACTTATCTGCATGTCAATTAGGTATTACGATCACTGCTTTAGGTCTAGGTTGGCTTGGTGAACCTACATTTAAGATTATCTTGAATCCAGTGTTTGAATTTCTAAATTTGAGTGAAAATTTTACTACTGTCCTTTCATTTATACTTGCATTTTCAATTGTAACGTTTATGCATGTTGTAATAGGGGAATTGGCGCCGAAAACACTTGCCATCCAAAAAGCAGAATTTGTAACATTAAATCTTTCTGGCCCATTAATTTTATTCCACAATGTTACTTATCCAATCATTAAGCTGTTAAACGGATCTGCGCGTGGCTTAACTGGCCTTTTCGGCTTGAAAATGATGTCAGAATCAGAAGTAGCCCATACTGAAGAAGAGTTACGTATGATTTTGTCGGATAGTTTAAAGGGTGGAGAAATTAATACTTCAGAATATGAATATGTAAACAGTATTTTTGAGTTCTCTGATCGTCTTGCGAAAGAAATCATGGTCCCACGTACTGAAATCGTTGGTATAGAAAAAGAACTAACGATTAAAGAGGTTTTCGATTTAATGGGCGTTGAGCAATATACCCGTTACCCAATTATCGATGGTGACAAAGACCATATTATCGGCTTAGTCAATATGAAACACTTATTAACTGCTTACATTAAAGACCCAGCAAATGGCGATAAGCAAGTGATTGACTATATGCAGCCAATTATTCGCGTAATGGAAACAACGCAAATTAACGACTTGTTACTAAAAATACAGCGTGAACGTATTCATATGGCCATTTTAATGGATGAATATGGCGGAACATCTGGTCTAGTTACGATTGAGGATATTATCGAGGAAATTGTCGGCGAAATTCAAGATGAATTCGATGAAGATGAAATTCCAGAGGTTCAGGAAATTGCAAAAGATCACTTTATTTTAGATGCGAAGATGCTAGTAGAAAACGTAAATGATATGCTAGGTACTGACATAGAAGATGATGATATTGATACAATCGGTGGTTGGTTCATGACAATGCGCTTTGATGCAGTCGAAGGAGACAGTATTGAAGAACAAGGTTATGAATTTATCGCAAAAGAATTAGATGGTCACCATATTTTATACTTAGAAGTTCTGAAATTACCTGAACGTGATTTATCAAATGAAAACGATGAGTAACAGACAAAAAATCTATTATGCCTCGGCATAATTGCGTTTGGACAAGCGCTGAAAGAAAATAAATTGCCTTATCGTATTTGCCTTGGTAATATAAAAATTGCGCTTGTTTGATTCGGGCGATAAAAATAGTATTTTGCTCACAACCTATAATGGCAAGAGCTTCTACTGAAATAAACTAAATCTAAACGCAAAAAACGACTCCCTTACATGAGAAGGGGGTCGTTTTATTATGCCCGATGGGAGGCAACTGACACAGTGCAATCGCTATTAAAAGCATTTGTGGCGATCGGCAGTGCAGTTTGAACTTCAACACCATTAAGGTTTATGGTTCACCGATTCCCATTGCTAATTGCAATAGAAAAGCATAAACCAAAAGTAATATATTTGCGAAAAGACCAATCCAACCGAAAATACGTTTTTTAGACCATACCAAAGAGACTACTGCAAATATAATACCGATGATTGCTAAAATGCTAAACAAGGTGATACCAAAATAAATATCAAAATCGGGTCCTCTTTTTAAATAGAAAAAAATAACACTTATTATGACGGGTAATAACGATGAAACACTTAAAATGTCCCCTACTTTTTTCTTAGCCAAACAACTACTCCTTCCTTACAGTAATAAACGATTTGTCACCATCATGAGAATTAATTACCGTTGTATTATTCACCTAACAAACGTCAGAATATTCTTTTTTTATTATACAGTACATAATCATAGGAATGTATGCTTTCACAATATTTCAAATGTAAAAATCCCCAACAAATAAGCCTCCTATCAATCATAGACAGGAAGCTTAATTTGTTTAATTATTTGATTGCAATATAAATATCGACCTGTGCTTCTTGTGGGTTGGCACATCGTTCATCGTACATTTCAAAGTCACCTGTGTATGTTCGCTCTACACCTGAGTTTGCGAACCAAGCCCAAACATCCTGCCATGCTTTTACGACAACTTCTTCAAATGGACCTTTGTCAGAAGTAAAAACTAAATATTTTGCAGCTGGCACTGTTTTTCCGACCATACCTTCAGGAATTTCGTCGGTAGCTACTACTTCCATTCCAAGTGTAATTGAATACTCTCCATTAACATCTGTTTCGTAGTCGGAATACAGGCCATATGTTACTTGATTTACTGCATTAGCTATTTGTCCCGTTACATCTTGTTGATAAAAGTTCGTCCATAATTGTGGGATTTTTGCTTGTGAGGTAATTTCATTCGCATTGCTTGTTCGTGCTGAAATTCCTACAATTTGAAATGATTCTTTATTGTTCACAGCCGGTTCTTTTATGTCATGCTTTCTCCATCTCTTTAAGCTTGGTAAAAAAGAAGTCAACATTTGGCGTGCTTCTTCTTCCCCCATGCCATCTCCCTTTAAATGCGGCACACAAATTTCAATCATTTCTTCAACTGTTAGATTTGGCTGCTTAAACTCTCCTAATTCATAACAATATGTGCAGTAATCCTGACTTTTGTGTCCTTCTTTTTCTGTACCAAGTAAAGCTTCATCCACTAATGGCATTCCACAGCTTTGACAATAACTTTGCATCATTAAATCCACCCTTCGTTCTATTTGTTATGACTATAACAAAGGAAACCTGACATCTGTATGTCATCAATTAGTGTTTTTTATACAACTCAACAATTTCCTGCGCCCGTTTTCGCACAATCTCACTTATATGTGGTGGTTCTAAAACTTTTAAGCGATGGCCAAAGCTTAGAAGAAAGCCATATAACCATTCATCCTCAGGCAATGCAATGTTAATAGTTGAGCTCTCATTATCTACATGTTCAGCGCCAAATGATTCTTCTACTAATGTTGTTATTGCAGAATCGAAAGATAACGTAAGGTTTACTATATTTTGAGGATGATGCCACTCTTTATCCCACGGGAGTTCAGACAAGTTGACTTCTTTGCGCTGAAATGTCGTCATCTCTTCTTTTATATCCTTCATTCTTGAAATTTTAAATAAGCGAAAATCTTCTCTCAATGTGCAATAGCCATAAACATACCAAACTTTTCCCTTTTGTACTAAAGTGTGTGGCTCTAATAATCTTCTTGTTATACAGCCATGTGTAGTAGAGTACGTAAAGCTTATACAATATTCACGTTCAATTGCCTTTTTTAATAAAGTTATCTGTTCCTTGAAAATAACGTTTGGCCCCCAAGGACTAAGGTCAATAAACAGTTGATCAATCGATTGTTTTACTTCCTCATCCGCAACACCTGTTAATTTTTCAAGTACTGCTTCGGCATGCGAATCCTCGTACGTTGTTAATGCACTTTTAATGGCAATAGAAAGTGACGTAAGCTCTTCCTTCGTTAACACTTGCTTATCCACACGATAGCCCTCAATTAAACTAATCCCTCCATTAACTCCCTGCTGGCTAATAACAGGAACCCCAGCACAGCTCAATGTTTCAATATCTCGATAAATAGTACGAACTGACACATTAAATAAATCGGCAAGCTCCTGGGCTGTCACTTTTTTACGATTTATTAAAATCATTATCATCGTTAAAAGACGCTCTAATTTCATATTTGTACTCCTTTACGATAAATTCTATTTGTATGCTAATTGCGTTTTACCTACTAATTCCCTATCTACTTTAAGTATTTTTTAAGTACTTTTTGAGTTTTATTTAAGTCAAATGTACTATAATAGCGCCTAACAAATTATTACATTCATTATACTATTTTTACAATATAAGAAAAAACAACTTAGGTACTTATAATCTCTACTATAACTACGTTGTTTTTAACAATAAACGCTTAATTATTTCAATTCTCTTATCACAACATATAAAACTTCTATCCTCTATATAAGGACACTGAAAACTATTAAGTAGAAAAACTTTATAGTAACTATTTGTGGAAGTCCTAATTTCTATGTAAAAAGGTTTAGCACGGAGCACGAGCCAGCATCGGGAAAAAGCTAAACAAATAAATCCTGTACGAATAGATAGCGTATGAGGAGATCCGACACTAACTTATGGAAAACGGAATACAAAGAGCTAAATTTTGGTGTCAAATTTTTAATTTTATGTGGAATTTACTTTTAGTGCCCACCCTATATTCGAAAAGCATTTTCAAAGACGACAAACTAGAGTTTAATGGTTTTCAATTTAATTGTAAAAAGGAGATTTTGACGTGATTCGAGCCGTTTTAATAGACAATGAACCTTTAGCTTTACACTATTTTCAAAGTAAACTACAAGCATTTCAGCAAATACAGGTAATTCAAACTTTTACAAGTGTAGAAGTATTTTTAAATGAGCTTCCAATAATAGAATTTGACGTAATTTTTTTAGAGGCAAAGCTGAATGAACTGACTGGGCTTGAATTAGCTGATATTATCAAAACTGATCGTCCACATGTTAGTGTTATTTTTATAACTTCATATAAAGAATTTGCTTTACAATCATATGAAATCGGGGGTCTTGACTACGTACTTAAACCAATTAGTCATGCTCGCTTAGAAAAAACTATTTCTCGTATCGAGCATGAATATTCCATTCAGCAAATGATTAAAAAAGCTTCGAAAACCATGTTAAACGTACAATGCTTTAATCAATTTGCCGCATATAGCAACAACAGCTTAGTTGCCTTCAAAACCGAGAAAACAAAGGAGTTATTTGTATATTTCATATTACATCCAAACATTCCTATTCATCGTGATTATTTAATTGAAATTCTATGGCCTGATTTAGACTATGTACGAGCAAAATCGAATCTTCATACCGCACTTTCTTATTTAAGAAAAACCTTAAATAATATAGGTTATGCAAACTGTATTATTTTTTCAAACAAATACTATATCTTCGAAAAACCGAACATCCTTTGTGATTTATATGACTTTCATAGATATTATGAGGATTTCACGAAGTTAGAATTCCCACCAATTTCTTTGATCAATCAAAGTCTCTCAATTTATAAAAATGGACTACTCATTTATGATGATTATGAGTGGGCCACTGCATATAAAGATAAGCTGACGAAATCATACATAGATTTATTAGAAAAAGGTTTTCAAGCAACATTACTAACGGATATTGATAAGGCATTAAATTTTTTAAATAGACTATTAGAGTTTGATCCATATAATGAACAAAAACTTGAGCACTATTTACACATTTTAATAAATGCGGGGTTTCATGAACAAGCATACAAAGTATTCCTCGCTTATGAACAGAAGCTAAAAGATGACCTATCGATTTCGCCAAGCTCTACATTAATTGATATCTCTAACAATTTCTTTGTTCTAAAATAAATAAAGGATTTATTCATTAAAAAACGACGGGCTACTACAATTTGTAGGAACTCGCCGTTTTACTTATTTTTTTATATTTTATACACCGCTACCCTCTGTTAACCCGTGCTTCACAGCATAAAGGGCTGCCTGCGTACGATCCTGCACTTGTAGCTTCGTGAAAATATTAGAAATATGAGTTTTCACCGTTTTTTCTGTAACGAATAAAGAGGATGCAATTTCTCGATTACTTTTCCCTTTTGTAAGCTCTGCAAGCACATCCTGTTCACGAGGTGTTAGTGGGTTTAAAACATGAGGTGCATTTTTTGATTCTTGACGGTCCATTTCAAGAGTTGTTGTTGCTTCTGGATGTAATGTATTTTCGCCTCGCATAATACGACGAATGGACAATACCAACTCATCAGGTTCAATATCTTTCAACTGATAGCCTGCAGCTCCTGCCTCCATTGCTGGCACTACATGATCACGGTCTGAAAAGCTTGTCAGCATTAGAATTTCTATTTGTGGAAACTTAGCTTTAATGCGCTTCGTTGCCTGAATCCCATCCATCTCAGGCATTACCAAGTCCATGAGTATAATATCTGGCTGTATACTTTCCGCTAAAGTTACTGCCTCTAGGCCATTTTTCGCTTCTCCTACAACTTCTATATCTTTCTGTGTTTTTAAGAAAAATAATAATCCACGACGCACTACATGATGGTCATCTGCGATTAAAACACGTATCATACTCTTCCCCCCTAATATGGCAAGCGGATTAACAGCTCTGTTCCTTTGCCAATTTCACTAACCCAGTCAGCTTTTCCACCAACTGATTTTGCACGATCCTTTATGGATTGCAAGCCTATCGAAAGTAGCTTTGTGTTATGATCGACGACGAAGCCTCGTCCCTCATCACGAATAACAAGTAAAATATCTGTAGAAGTAACCGTAATATAAAGCGCAGCCTCCAGAACACCAGCATGACGGCGAACATTATTAAGTGCTTCTTGGGCTACCCGAAATAATGTTTCTTCGATACGTGATGGGAATTGCAGTACACCTGAGACCGTTACATGAAGCTTCAAGCCAAGCATTTCAGCATACACTTTTATCGCTTCAAGTAAACCATTTTCTAATCCTTTTGGACGGAGTTGCCAAATAAGAGCACGCATTTCTGTTAAGGCATCCTGTGTTAAGTGCTGAATCTCCTTAAACGTTTCCTTCACATCACTATCGTTTGTCATTTCAATACCAGCTCTCGCCGTTAATGTAACTGAAAAAAGTAGCTGATTCACGGAATCATGTAAATCTCGAGCTAGACGATTGCGCTCCTTCACAAGTGCCATTTCTTGCTCCTGCTTTGTCAGTAAAATACGCTTAATGGCCGACCCCATCTGAAATGCAACCGATTCAAGTAATGCTAGCTCTTCCTCTGAAAAACGCACGGTATCCTTCGATGCAACATTTAAGACACCAAAACGCTCTTGTCCAGATTGAAGCGGCACTGTTGCATGATGTGTAATGCCTTCGTGATCACCAACATTTGCTGCAATGGCGCTTTCAATACGTTGACATTCAATAATATTAGAGGCTTTCTTTAATTCCTCATTACGATAGCGGGAAACACACCAACAGCCTCCCCTTTCTAAATAATGGCAATTTTTATGCTCCAGTGCCTCTGGTAAATTGACATGGACAACAAGCTCTGAGCGCCCTTTTTCATCGATAAAAAAAATCCAGCCCGTTTCAAAATTTGTGCCATTTAAAAATTTCACAAGTGCTCCCTTTAGCATCGACACAATTTCAGTTTCTTCGTTTAATAACTCTGCAATTTCTTTTAAAATACCAATATTGGAATGATCATTGTCCCTCACAAAAACACCTCTTCTTTGGCATTACTAATTTTAATGATAACATTTCAAAGTCTGGAACGTCTGCCTCAGCCGTTCATACTTTAGACTGAAATTTTTCATAAGAATATACCTTATTTTGGTTCATCACCAAAAGTTGTGGATGACTTTTGTTAAAACGTATACTATGTAAATAAGTTGATTGTAGTGGAGGCTGGGCGACTCCTTGGGGATCAGCAATAGAGGAACGAAGGCTAAAACCATCACGTCCTGTGATAAACGCCTTCGTGACCAACCTCGTGTTGGCCTAAGCGGCTCATCGGACGCCCCAGGAAAGCGCCCAGTCGGAACGGAAATCAACCACACGTTTTGGTGATGATACCTTATTTTGGGTAAGTTAATTTACATATAAAACTAGAACAACTATAATCGAACAAGTACATGGTTATACTAAGGAGAGAATTTACATGTCTAAAAAAGTGGAAAATGGCTTATTATTTATTTGGATTGTCTCTGTCGTTGCAACACTGGGTTCCTTATACTTTTCTGAAATTCGTCATTATGAACCTTGTAAAATGTGTTGGTACCAACGAATTTTCATGTATCCAATTGTCATTATGACAACGATTGCCTTTATTCAAAAAAATGCACGTATTGCTGTAACAACCGCTGTTTTTGCCATTATGGGAGGCAGTATATCACTTTACCATTATGGTATTCAAAAGCTAAGTTTTTTAGCTGATACCGCACCATCTTGTGGTCTTGTTTCATGTACTGGTCAATATATTAACTGGTTAGGTTTTATCACAATCCCATTTTTAGCGCTAACTGCATTTATTTTAATTGCAGGGGCAAGCTTTTATGTAATGAAGGCTGCTAAAACAGCAAAATAATTATGAGGCCGTGTTCTACATTTTGGAATACGGTCTTTTCTACGGAGGAAGATTTATGTTTCACTATGAAATAAATACGAATAATTTGACAATCGAGGATCTATTACGCAATCATTGGAGACTCGGTAAAAAGCTAGTCCATGAATTACGAATGGCGAAGGCTATCACAACAATGGACGGAGAGCCAATTCAGTGGAATGACCCACTACAGATAGGCACAACAATAAAATTTACATTTCCTATTCCGGCATCCAATTATCAACCGACACCTGTTTGTGCAATTGATGTCGTCTATGAGGATGACCATTGTTTGATCGTTTCTAAACCAAAAGGTATGTCGACACATCCAAATGATGCACGTGATACTCACACTTGTATGAATCATGTTATGGCTCATATTAAAGAGCAAGGTGGCACTTATGCGGAGCATGTCCATCGTTTAGATAAAGGAACACAAGGTTTGTTACTTGTAGCAAAACATCCTTTAGCAAAATCAATCTTTGATCGTATGATTGAGGAAAAATCCATTATTCGAACTTACGCTGCAGAAGTGCAAGGGAATTTACGCTCTACTTCTGGCACGATTTCTGAAGGAATCGGAAAAGACCGACATCATGCAACAAGACGTGTCGTTTCAAAAACTGGACAGCATGCGGTTACACACTATGAAGTTGTAGCGCGCTATAAAAGCTCTTGTGTTGTCCATCTAATTCTTGAAACAGGAAGAACACATCAAATTCGCGTACATTTAGCACATATCGGTCATCCGATTATTGGAGATACAATGTATGGCGCAAGAGAAACGGCAAGTGACGACTATGAGCTCCATGCTATTCAATTGGAATTCGAGCATCCATTTTTAAATAAGGTGATCGTTGTAAAGGATCAGCAGTAATTATCGTACTGCACTTTAAATTGTTGCACATAAGCTAACAATTTAAAGTGCAGTTTTTGTATGCCTTTTTTATTTCTTTCGCTCATCATCAAAAGTTGTGGATGACACTTGTTGAAATCAACAACACGTTATGGTGATGAGCTATTACTTCAATCCATTTACTTATAATCCCAAAAAAGTATAAATATAATATTTACATTTCTTTCATCTATTTTTTACAGTAAATTTATTATACATTTCCATTATTGGTAATGACGGTGGATTTCTTTCATGATAGAATTAGATTAAATTGTCAGTCATCTGACTAATATGAGGGGGAATTTATTGATGAAATGGGTTAAAAGTATTGCAGCAACAACTCTAGCTGCTAGTTTACTAGCTACACCCGGTTTTGCCGCACATGCAGCGGAAGCAACACCAACAGCTAAGAAAGATGATTTCAAATTAACAATTCTACACTCAAATGACACGCATGCACACGTTGAGGATGCTCCAAAGCGTGCAACAAAAGTAAAAGAACTTCGTGCTGCAAATGCAAACTCACTTCTTTTAGATGCTGGTGATGTTTTCTCTGGTACTTTATACTTTAACGAATTTGCTGGGGAAACTGATATGAAGTTAATGAACTTAATGGGTTATGATGCCATGACTTTTGGTAACCATGAGTTCGATTTAGGATCAAGCCCAGAAGGACATGCTGCACTTGCTAAATTCGTTAAGGGCGCAGAGTTCCCATTACTAGGATCCAATCTAGATTTTTCAAAAGATTCTTTATTCGATGGCTTACAATTCAAAACAGTCACAAAAGACTTTAAAAACGGTAAAATTTATGACGGTATCATTAAAGAAATCGATGGACAACAAGTAGGTATTTTCGGCTTAACAACAGAAGAAACACCTACCATTTCAAGCGTTGCTAACGTCCAATTTGCAAACTATATCGACTCTGCGAAAAAAGCAGTAACAGAATTTGAAAAACAAGGTGTTAACAAAATTATCGCAGTTACTCATATTGGCTTCGATGACTCCGCTGATTGGGATAATGACCAATTACTAGCGAAAGCTGTAGAAGGCATTGATGTAATCGTAGGTGGTCATACACATACAAAATTAGACAAGCCTGTGAAAGCTGAAACACCATTTAAGAACCCTACAATTATCGTTCAAACAGGCCAATATAGCGAAAATTTAGGTGAATTAGAACTAACATTCGACGATAATGGTGCCGTTGTTGACTACTTCGGTCAGTTACATGCTTTAAAAGATGTCCAAGCTGACGCAGAGGCTACAGCACTTTTAGCTCCATATAAAGAGAAAATTTCAAAAATATTAAATCAATCAACAGGTAATACAGCTGTTTCACCACTAAATGGCGGTCGTAATCTTTGGGGTGTTCGTGCTGGTGAAACAAACCTTGGTAACTTAATTACTGATGGGATGCTTGCTGGTGCTAAAAAAATTGACCCTGAAGTACAATTTGCATTCCAAAATGGTGGTGGTATCCGCGCTGGTATTGATGCAGGAGATATTACTGTTGGTGAGGTTATGACAGTTATGCCATTCGGTAATGCACTTGGTATCGTAAAATTAAAAGGTGCTGAAATTTATGAAATCGTTGAACATAGTGTGAAAGAGTTCCCTAAAGAATCTGGTGGCTTCCTACACTTCTCTGGTTTACAAGTAGAATTTGACGGTAAAGCACCAGCTGGTAAACGTGTAAAATCTATTAAATTAAATGGTAAAGAGATTGATAAAGCAGCATATTATAAAGCGGCAACAAATACATTCACTGCTAAAGGTGGAGACGGCTATGATACACTGAAAAAAGTTTATGAGGACGGCCGTGTAAGTGAACCTGGTACAATTGACTACGAAATGTTTATTGAACATTTAGATACACTGAAAAAAGTTGATCCAAAAGTAGAAGGACGTATTATCGCAACAATTCCGTTTAAAGATATCGCAAAAGGTTCAGAAACAGAAGGCTTTGTTCGTGACCTTTATTACCGTGATTTAACTAACGGTACTTCAGCAACAACATATTCACCAAACGCAAACTTAACTCGTGCACAAGCTGCATCATTTATCGCACGTGCCTTAAAGCTTGAAGCAAAAGGTCAAGCAACATTCTCTGATCTTGCGAATGTAAATCCTGCAACACAAAAAGAAATTACAGCACTTGCTGAAGCAGGAATTGTACAAGGTGTGAATGGTAAATTCAATCCTAATACAAAAATAACTCGTGCTCAACTTTCCTTAATGTTTGCTCGTGCATACAACCTACAACACGATGCAAAAACTGGTTTAAAAGCTGATTTCAGTGATATTTCTCAATACAACGCTGAAACTCAAAATGCTATTGCCCTTATGAAAGACTTAAAGATTGTTAGCGGCGTAAACGGCAAATTTATGCCTAGTAACAACGCGACACGTGCGCATATGGCAAAAATGCTTTCTAACTATATTCCATTTGTAAAAGAATCTAAATAATAAATTTACAAAATCCCGCTTCTCAAATTAGAGAGCGGGATTTCTATTGCACTAAAAATTAAATTTAAAGTTATCTGGGTCTTGTCCAAATCGTTCATTGCGATTTAACGTAGCTATTTTATCCATTTGAGCTAGTGTTAATTCAAAATCAAAAATCTGTGCATTTTCCTCAATACGACTAGGTGTCACAGACTTAGGAATAATAAGTGTATCATTTTGCAAATGCCAACGCAGCACTACTTGAGCAGCTGTCTTCCCTATTTCACGACCAATTTCCATAATCGTTGGATTATCAAGTACCCCGCCACGGCCTAATGGAGACCATGCCGTAACAGCAACTCCATGCTCATTACAAAATGCTCGTAATGCGTCCTGCTGTAAATATGGATGCACCTCTACTTGATTGACCATTGGTGCTATATTTACTTTAGCTAAAAGCTTTTGTAGATGATGCTCATGGTGATTTGAGACACCTGTTGCACGAATTAATTTTTCATCATATAAACGTTCAATTGCTCTATACGTTTCTTCAAATGTTTCTGGTACTGCCCAATGCGTTAAATATAAATCTAAATAGTCCATATTTAACTTTTTCAATGAAACTTCAAAAGCTCGTAATGTTTCATCATAACCTTGGTCATTATTCCAAACCTTTGTCGTCACAAAAATATCCTCACGTTTAACACCTGAATGACGAATAGCTTCGCCCACCTCGGCCTCATTACCATAAAGAGAAGCCGTATCAATAGCTCGGTAGCCATATTTAACAGCTTTATCAATAGCCTGCAAAGTCTCATCACGCTCTGTCATTTTATAAACACCTAAGCCAAAGCGAGGCATTTCCACACCATTTGCTAATGTTTTTGTTGATTGTAAATTCAAGAATAACAACCCCTTTCTTTTCCTAGTTCCATTATACAAAAAATTGGTTTTAAGAAATATAAGGAAAATTTCGGGGGTAATATCTTATTGATCTTTCGCTTCCTCTTCATAATCATCTACTTGGATAGGGTCTGGAATTCGATTGTCTTCTACAAGCTCTTGACCATCACGTAAATGCTCCATCTGCTTCCCCAAATCCTGTAAATCTTTAAAATTTCTAGCCATTGTACCGTTTTCGATATTTGGAACCTTTTTTTCCACTATCATCACCTCTCTTATAGTTTTCCCTAAATAGTTATTTCTGAACCATTTCTGACATATTTTATTCCGCCATGTCGTTTCATTTTTATAGTAGATAGTCTATACTAAAAAGAGATGTCTTTATAAACTGAGGAGGGTTCTTCCATGAGTTTAATATTAATTATTGGTGTAACTGTTGCGTTCTTAACTGCAATTTTCACTGCTGGTTATGAAGGCGATTACAGAGCAGACAAATAATACCTCAAGAAAATCACTAAGCATGAATATATGCTTAGTGATTTTTTTGTTTAAAACTATTACAGCAAAGTCATTTTAGATAAAGTTTGCTCTTCGGCAAAAACGAGTTGTTGATTTCCGTTACGGCTGGGCGCTTTGATGTTGCTGTCGCTTCGCTTTCGCACAGATAAAACAATTGTCGCTGACGCTTCGTTTTCGCGCATAGCAAAGCTTCCTGGGGCGTCCGATGAGCCACTTCGGTTATTTCTCATTTTTTTTGGAACAATATAATTACTTGACAATCTGTACTTTATAAAATAAACTTACTTACATAAAGTAACTTGATAATCAATCATAACTTAAATTCGGGGGTAAATTACTATGCATTTTCATGAAAAACCTAACACATATGTCACTAATGTTGAAATTAAAGTGAGCGATATACAACGTTCATTAACTTATTATCAGGAGGTCATTGGCTTTAAAGTTTTACATCAGGAATCTCATAGAGCAACTCTAACAGCTGATGGCAAAACAGCATTATTGACAATCGTCCAACCTGAAACAGTAGAAGAAAAAACGAGCTTAACAACTGGACTTTATCACTTTGCAATTTTACTGCCTACTCGTCGTGATTTAGCAAATATTATTACTCATTTCCATAACAAGGGCGTGTACTTCGGGGCATCTGACCATGATGTAAGTGAAGCACTTTATTTAAATGATCCTGATAATAATGGTATTGAGGTTTATGCGGATCGCCCTGAAAATGAATGGACTTGGCATTTCGACCAAGTGCATATGGTGACCGAACCTCTTAAAATCCATTCTATATTAGAGGAAGGCGATGGAAGATGGGATGGCCTACCAGCTGATACGGTTATGGGACATATTCATTTATCAGTTTCTAATTTGGCTGCCGCAGAGGAGTTTTATACAAAAGGATTAGGATTTGAGATTGTCACTCGCTATGGAGCACAAGCTTTATTCATCTCAACTGGCCGCTATCATCATCATATTGGTTTAAACACTTGGCACTCTGAAAACGCACCAAAGCTTGGTAAAAATCAGGTTGGCTTACAAACATTTTCACTGCGTCTAGATAATGAAGAGCAAGCAGCAACAATGAAAGAAAATCTCCGTTCAATTGGTGCACCTGTTATTGATATAGATGGTGGTTTCCAAACAGAGGATCCATCAGGTATCGTTGTTTTATTGAAATTTTAAGAGTGATGTGGCGTACTATCCGTCGGGGTGAGGATTGTGTCCGTCACTTGACGGGTTTTATCCGTCGCTTGACGAGCAATCCGTCGCCTGACGGGTTTTATCCGTCGCTCGCGAGGTGCTTTCCGTCGTTTGCTGGGTTCTTTCCGTCGCTTGACGAGCAATCCGTCACTTGAGGAGTTCTTTCCGTCGCTTGACGGGCTTTATCCGTCGCTCGCGAGGTGCTTTCCGTCGCTTGACGAGCAATCCGTCGCTTGAGGAGTTCTTTCCGTCGCCTGACGGGTTTTATCCGTCACTTGCGAGGTTCTTTCCGTCGCTTGACGAGCAATCCGTCGCTTGAGGAGTTCTTTCCGTCGCCTGACAGGTTTTATCCGTCGCTTGCGAGGTTCTTTCCGTCGCTTGACGAGCAATCCGTCGCTTGAGGAGTTCTTTCCATCGCCTGACGGGTTGTATCCGTCGCTCGCGAGGTGCTTTCCGTCGCTTGACGGGTTCTTTCCGTCGCCTGACGGGCTTTCCGTCACTTGACGGTCTTTCCGTCGCTTACGGAGTTCTAACCATCCCTTTTCGAATCCCTTCACGTCTTACAAAAAAGCAAAAGCAGTTCTCCATAAAAGGAGAACTGCTTTTTTAATGTAACCCTGGATATCCTTGTTGACGTAATGCCTCATAAATAACTATTGCTGCTGTATTCGATAGATTGAGTGAACGAACATGCTCACTCTGTGGAATTCGTAAGCACATATCTCGACGCTCATACGCAAAATCCTTTGGCAAGCCAGTCGTTTCTTTGCCAAACATGAAGTAAATATCTCGATCTTTATCACTAAAATCATGTGTCGTAAATGGTTCTTCACTATAGGTCTCAATTAAATAAACGTCGCCATTTTTGGATGCCTCTAAAAAATCCTCTAGCGAATCGTGATACACGACATTGACACTATGCCAATAATCTAAGCCGGCACGTTTTAGCATTTTATCGTCTGTGGAAAAACCAAGAGGACGAATTAAATGTAGTGACGTATTTGTGCCAGCACATGTGCGTGCAATATTTCCTGTATTTGCTGGAATTTCTGGTTGATATAAAACGATATGCAATGGCATAACGGTACACTTCCTTAACTAAAAAATTGTAAACCTTTATTAATTTCAACGAGCACTTCCTCGTCTTGTTCTTGTGCGTTTGCCTTGAGTAATGCAGATTGGGCCTGCTCCCCGCCTATCTTGCCTAAAGCCCATGCTGCAGTTCCTCGAATAACAGGTCGTTCATCCTTTTCAAGAAGTGCTACTAAATCTGGGATCGCAGCTTCTTCTTTAAAGTGAGCAAGTGCCAAAATAGCATTGCGTTGAATTGGCTTTTTCCCTCGCCATGAACCAGAAACATGGCCAAACTTTTCTTTAAAGTCACGATTTGAAATTGTTAAAAGTGGCACAAGTAATGGCTTTGCAAGCTCTGGATCAGGTTTGAACTCCTCATGCATCCAGTTAATCTTTCCTTTATTCTTTGGGCATACGGTCTGGCATGTATCGCAGCCATACAAACGATTACCAATATGAGTACGAAACTCATCAGGTAGCATTCCCTTAGTTTGTGTTAAAAAGGCTATACAACGTTGAGAGTCTAGCTGTCCTCCCTCGATTAACGCACCGGTTGGACAAACATCTAAACATAAGCGGCAATCCCCGCATTCATCCTCCATTGGCTTATCCGGAGCAAAAGGGATATTCGTGATTAGCTCTCCTAAATATACATAGGAACCGAACTCAGGCGTAATGATCGAGCAGTTTTTTCCGCTCCAACCTATCCCTGCACGTTCCGCAACTGCCCTATCGACAAGTGCACCCGTATCCACCATTGATTCAATACGAACACCTTCTATGCGTTCCTCAAGCCAGGCTGATAATAATTTCAATCGCTCACGTAATGCTGTATGATAATCGATCCCCCAGGAAGCACGGCAAAAAATCCCGCGTCTTGCTCCCTTCTTGCCAACAGGTGCATTTTGCATACGCGACGGATATGCGACAGCTATCGCCACAATGCTCTCTGCTCCTTCTAACAATTGTAGGGGCTCGGTACGTTTTTCTATATCACTTTCTTCAAAGCCAGACTGATAGCCAAGCTCTTGCTGACGGCGCAGTCTATTTTTTAATTCTGTAAATGGAGCTGCTGTTGTAAAGCCAATTTTATCTACACCAATGGACATTGCATACGCCACAAATTCACGTTGTAGGTCATGTATGTTCATTTCATTTCCAACTCCTTACATGGTACAATAATAGAAATAGATAAAGTAGGTGATGTTTTATGGACATTTCAATTAATCAATCTCTATTGACACAACATCCCGAGCTTAAAATCGGCATTATTCATTATACCAAAATTGTCGTTGCAGAATCTCCTCAAATGATTAAAGGTCGCATGCAATTGTATCAGGAAAATCTCTTTTTAGAAATGCAAGATAATCCTGTAACGCAACGAGAGGGTATTGCAGAATGGCGACAACTATGGAAAAAGCTTGGTGCAGATCCGAACCGCTATCGCCACTCAGCAGAAAGTTTAATGCGCCGAATTAGTAAGCAAAATTATTTAACACCACTTCACTCTGGTGTTGATTTAAATAATTTCTTCTCCCTCCAATATGAGATTCCAGTAGGATTATATGATGTAGCTAAACTAAAAGGAAATATAGAAATCGCACTTGGCAATGAGGAAACTGGCTATGAGGGCTTAAATGGTCGTTTTAATGCATTAAAAAATATCCTTAATAGCTATGATGCTGAAGGAGCATTTGGGTCACCATTTGTCGATTCTAAACGTACGTCTGTTTCAGAGGAAACGACCGATGCTTTACATATCTTCTACCTCCGCCCATCATTGTCAGAAGAAAGTGCGGAAGAGCTTCTTGCATCTGCCGGTAAGATGTTTAATCAAATTCATGGCGGCGATTATAAAATGGCCTTATTAACAAGCGCAGCACCATCTACTACACTGTAAAAAGGATGTGTTTTCATGATTAATCTTGCAGAAGCCGTTAAGCTAAAAAGTATTTTAGCAAAAAAAGTTCAAGAGCTCGTTGGCGAATTACATCGTAGCGCTTTTGTAACTGTTGAAAAAGGACAAGCACCCAAAACAAGTAATCGTGCAATGAAGGTAATTGAAGCTGACTTAGCTCAAGTACGTCTCGATGTTCGTACATTGGATCGTTTAGTATATGAAGCTAATATAAAAAGCTCCGTGGACTTTAAAGGTGAAAAACTAGCATTAGTTGAAGCGATTGAGCTCGCAACACAGCTCCGCGCAGATGCTGAACTGTGCAAACAGTTTAGTATGCATGAAAAAGAGAGTGTACGCATGGGTTATGGTGAAAATACAATGCTTTATGAAATTGCTATGTATGAGCCAGATGAGTACCGCGAACGTGCTATTAAACTAGAAAAAGATGCCCATAAATTATCGAATCTGATCAATGCGAAGAATTATCGTGTTGAAATTAATTTTGATGATTCTCGTTATTTCTAATCTCAAGCATCAAGGCTATTATTTCTAAAATGAAATACAATAAAAAAGCATCCTTTTTGAGCTGTACCTCCAATTGTGTTTAACAATTCGGAGTGCAGCTTTGGGATGCTTTTTGTTCTACTTACTTAAATCATATTTAATTTCAAATTTCCCTATATCCCAATCAGCAAACAGAAAAGTTACATTAGTCTTAGTGTTAGGATCAGTATATGTATAAGCTTTATCCTCGTCAAAAGCAATATCACTTTCTTCGTCAAATTTATCTATATTCAATCCTAGTGCATCAGCAATTGACATAGCGGATATAATTCCTTCTGCCCATTCTCCTCCATTTTCAGCTTCATTTAATTCGGTTGCGGGGATTCCTTCTATAAAAATATTATATCCAATTATTTTTTTATCCTCATTATATTTAGCGTCTATTTTATAATGACCCTTATGTTTTTTAAAATCAGTATCCAATAAGATTTGTGAGAAAATATTTTCCTCTTTATTCAATTCACTAGTTATTGGTTCTGGCATTTTCGCTATTACAATTCCGTTTACTGGATTCTGTTTATATATATCAGCTCTGACATTGTATTTTTTAACAAACTTTTCTACCGCAGCCTTTGATTCAGGATCAACCTCTTCAAATTTTACTGGAACGACTTTCCCCTCCTTTACGACCGCTTCTTTTGTTTCCTGATCTTTTTTTACATCTGCCTCTTTTTTCTTCTCTGTTCCTTCTCCAGAACATCCAACTAGCATAACTGCTAGAAGTAATAATAAAACTTTCTTCATTACCTTTATTCCCTCCGAATGTATATCAATAAAAATATACGTTACTAGATTCAATGAAATAGAATTCAGTGCAAAAAATACTTAAATTACTATATTGCATCATCCTATTATAATTCTGACAAAATAAAGTTTCTGTTTCCACCCTTTCTTTCAACATTTTTCGACATTTTGTGTAAAATTAAGGTTTTATGGAATAATAATATATAGAATACCAATTTTTAAAATCTCAATTACACAAAAGCAAATACAAAAGACAAGCCGAGGTTTCATCGCTTCTCAAGCCTATTAATAAGCAAAAAAGACTTGTATAGCTCTAAATCAATTAAAATAAATAAAACAAAGCAAAAAAGCATCTCTTGATCTGCATTGCAATTGTTAGACACAATTGAGATGTAGTTCATTAGAGATGCTTTTTGTTCTACTTAGTTAATTCAAATTTAAATTCAAACTTTCCTGCATCGACCTCAGTACAAAGATTAGTTACCTTATATGTAGAATCAGTATAAGAATCAGTGTCTCTATTTCCTTCAGCTTTAGCTAATGATTCGGTGAATTTACCCAAATCTAATCCTAGTGTTTGAGCAACTATTACAGCTGAAGTCATCCCTTCTGCCCATTCATCTCCCTCATCATTTACTTCTTTTTCAGGGAGTCCTTGAACAGAAAGATTATATCCAATTATTTTTTTATCCTTATTGTATTTAGCAACTAATTTGTAATGGCCCTTATATTCTTTAAAATCAGCTTCCAATAGAACTTGTGAGAAATCATTAAGTTCATTCGTTACAGGTTCTGGAATCATGTCTAATCCTATAGGTTGAACCTGTTTAAATAAAGTAAGCTTTTCATTGTATTCTTTGGCAAACTTTTCAACTGTAGCTTTTGATTCAGTATCGACTTCTTCAAATTTTACTGTAACGACCTCTTCTTTTTTTACATCTGCCTCTTTTTTCTTCTCTGTTCCTTCTCCAGAACATCCAACTAGCATAACTGCTAGAAGTAATAATAAAACTTTCTTCATTACCTTTATTCCCTCCGAATGCATATCGCTAAAAATATACGTTATTAGATTTAATGAAATAGAATTATAGTACAAAAAGTTTCTAAAATACTATATCATCTCCTCCTATTACAATTCTGACAAAATAAGGTGTACATTTCCACCTTTATTATTCGTCATTTTTCGACATTTTAAGTAAAATAAAGGATCTTGTTATATATTGAACTAAATCTAATGCATATAAAAAAGCGTTCAACCAATAGTGGCTAAACGCTTTTGATAGTCTATTTTTTTGCGAAAGCTCCGTGCTAACGTAGCAGAAGCAATAGATGTCTTTTGTGTGAAAACATAGGGGCAGTGCCACCGATACAGGTCAATTAGCCGTTTTCGCATGGATGCGATGATTTTAGGCTAACAACTCCTTTCTGATCCCGTGATATCCGCCGGAAGCTTAACTTCTCCTAGAAGAAGTTAAAATGTCTTTACGGGTTTGGAAGTCGATCATTTAGCATAGCTAAGTAAAAACTTCTTTTCTCATTTGCAAGAGTCATCACGTTTTCCAATTGCTCCAATTGTTGCTCTAGTAGATTAACATGTTTATTTAATAGTTCAATCCGTTTGTGTAAAATTTCCTGAATATCCTCTATTTGTTGATCATTTTGTGTTAATAGACAGCCATCTTCAGCAAACAAAGTAATATCCTTTAGCTTCATTCCTGTTTGCTTTAATCCATAAATAAATTGGATAAAGCGAAGATCCTGATCATTATATTGCCGAATCCCGTTTTGCTTCCCATCCAAACGATAAGGATTAGGTAAGAGACCCATTTTTTCATAATAACGAAGTGTATATGCAGAAATACCTGTTAATTTCGATATTTCACCAATTGAGTACATTAGGTTTTGTCCCCTTTCATTCACATATAAGAACAACCTTTCCTACAGATATTGATTTTTCAAGCAATTCTTGTGCATGTGCCGCTTCCCTTAAAGGAAGTCTGTAAGAAATCAGGGGATTGATTTTCCCTTCCTCTAACAATGAGAGTAGGAACCGAACATCTTCCTTAAACCAATCTAACTTTTCTTTTTTTAATGAGGTTATAGAGTAAAGATAGACAGGATTGCCTTTCCCTGTAGTTCGATTTTCAGCCAAACTTTCCCACTCTTTGGTCCATTCTTCTGAATCTCCTTGCTGAAGAATCGAGGTATAGCCGTAACCTATGAAACGGCCATTGTTGCTTAAGGTATTCATCGAACGCTCATAATTCTGGCCTCCTATTGGATCAAATACAACATCCATACCTTCAGGAGCCTTATTACGAAGAGTATCTACAAAATCTTCGTTTCGATAGTCAATCGGCACGGCGCCGAATTGGGATACAATTGAATGTTTAGCCAAGGAAGCCGTGCCATACATGTCTAATTTCGCTAACTTTCCAAGCTCAAGCAATGCAGTACCAACCCCTCCACTTGCCCCGTGAATAAGGATACGTTCTCCCTCAGCTACCTTTGCAACCCGGTGAAGCATTTGATAGGCTGTTACATAATTTAAGATCACAGCAACCGCCGTTACGGAATCGATGTGAGCAGGAATCCCGACAACCTCATCATCCATCGCGTACACATAAGATGCATAGCCACCCGTTCCGTTAAAAAAGACGGCTACCTTATCCCCTATCAAATATTTTTGCACGCCTTCTCCCAACTCGTCAACAATCCCAATAGCATCGTATCCTGGAGTAAAGGGAGGTATAGGAGATAGCGGATATTTACCCTCTCTTCTCATAATATCCGCAAGTGCAACCCCTGCTGCTTGAACCTTAACTCGAATTTCTCCCCTTTCAGGTTTTCGTAGGGGCTCCTCTATCACATCAATAACCTGAGGTCCTCCGTATCGAGTTACAATTACTCGTGTATTCAAATCAAAACATCTCCTCTCAATAAAGATGTTTGTATTATATTTGTTAGAGTAAACTCTAAGTCAAGGAATCTATTTTGCATCAGCCAAGGTTTAAAGTTTTATTGCATAGACGATTTCCCTGAAACTGTATACAATAGATTTATGGAGTCGATGAGACTTCATATCGAATTGGATGTGCTGTTTTCAAAACTAGCTTTTTGGAGCTAACTTAAACAAAACCAATGACAAGTTACCTGTTACTGTATGACCAATGACTAATAACCAACTATAAGCAATGGCCATACTCAAACTACTTGATAATTATTTGAAAACGCCATCCAATAGCTCTCTTACATCTTGTGTGTAGGAGAGCTTTTTAGTTTAAAACAAAGTGCATCATTTTGCTTTAACGAATAAAGAAGTAACGTAGAAAATAAAGCCTATTGCAAAGGCAATTAATTGATCCAATAATAATTCATCATGAAGAAACCATCTTAACAAAAAGACTCCGCCGAAAATTAACATGATTAAAAACCCAACATATTTTAATCCATTATGTAGCATTTTCTATCTCCTTTTTTAAGTCTTCTATACACTCTCTTAATAATAAGCAAAAAAAGAGTGTTAACTTTCACTCTTTTTAATTCTATCTTTTAATTCCTTTATCTCTTTTTCTAATTGCAATATCTTTCTCTTTAAAACATCAGTTTGTGAGGCTGTATAAATTGCTAAACCTAATCCCAACATAGCAATTGAAAACACGAATATTGTCGACACAATTTACACCCCTTAAAAGTAATTATCAAAGCCTACAGTAACTAAAGTAAAAATGTAGCTGTAATCTCCATATATCATAAATACTAACAAGAATTTCAAAACAGTCAAATCAATATTTTCTGATTTTAAAGCATATTTCGACAATAATCTTTAGAAGGAATCTAAAAAACCATAAAGGTATCACATGTAAGAGGGTTTTTAATGTCTAGTTCTCCCCTAGCATGGACAGAATGACTATATCCAAAGAAAGGGGTTAAACAATGACAAACCAACATGATTCAACAAACGAGCATGACATGACTTTGACAAATCGACAGGGACACCCTATTACTAACAATCAAAATATACGTACTGTCAGTAATCGAGGACCTGCAACCCTGGAAAACTATGATTTTATAGAAAAAATAAGTCACTTTGACCGTGAAAGAATTCCTGAGCGTGTTGTTCATGCGCGAGGTGCAGGGGCACATGGCTATTTTGAGACATATGGTGTTGTCGGGGATGATCCTATTTCTAAGTATACAAGGGCTAAAGTATTTCAGGATAAAGGGAAACAGACGCCTGTTTTTGTGCGCTTTTCAACAGTTATTCATGGTGGTCATTCACCAGAGACATTACGTGATCCACGAGGCTTTGCTGTAAAATTCTATACTGAGGATGGTAACTGGGATTTAGTCGGCAATAATTTAAAGATCTTCTTTATCCGTGATGCTATGAAATTCCCTGATATGATTCACGCCTTTAAGCCTGATCCCATTACAAATATTCAAGACGTTGAGCGTTTTTTTGATTTCTGTGCAAGCTCACCAGAATCCTTCCATATGGTGACATTCGTTTATTCACCATGGGGTATTCCTGCTAATTATCGAATGATGCAAGGCTCCGGCGTTAATACGTATAAATGGGTCAATAATGAAGGCAAAGCGGTCCTTGTAAAATATCATTGGGAACCTTTACAAGGCATTAAAAACTTAACACAAAAAGAAGCAGAAGAAATCCAAATGAAAAATTTCAATCATGCCACACAAGATTTATATGATGCCATTAAAAATGGTGATTATCCTGAATGGGAGCTTAACGTCCAAATTATGGAGGATGGTCCACATCCAGAGCTTGATTTTGATCCATTAGATGATACGAAGCTTTGGCCTAATGATCAATTCCCATGGTATCCAGTTGGTAAGATGGTGCTAAATAAAAATCCAGAAGATTATTTTGCTGAGGTTGAACAGGCTACATTCGGCACAGGTGTGCTTGTGGACGGATTGGATTTCTCGGACGATAAAATGCTACAAGGTCGTACCTTCTCTTATTCCGATACACAGCGTCATCGTGTAGGTGCAAACTATTTACAACTCCCTATCAATGCTCCTAAAAAACGAGTGGCAACCAATCAGAATGGTGGTCAAATGATGTATAAGCGTGATTTAGCTCCTGGACAAAATCCTCATATTAACTATGAGCCTTCGATGTTAAATGGTTTAAAGGAAGCTACTCAAGCGGCTAAAGAATATACACCACTCGTGGAAGGTAATCTCGTTCGAGAATCAATTGATCGTCAAAGTAATACGAAGCAAGCTGGCGAAACATATCGCAATTTTGAACAATGGGAGCGAGATGAGCTGCTTGAAAACTTAATTCGTGATTTAGCAGTCTGTCATATAGCCATTCAAGAAGCGATGATTGCATTAGCACAAGAAGCAGATGAAGAATACGGTCGTTTGTTAAAAGAAGGTTTACAAAAAGCTCGAAACGATTCTTCTTCATCAAAGCCACTTGGCAATATTGCTGGTGATGAAGCACCTCAAAAAGCTGTAGATAAAGGTCATGGCGCAGAGCCTTATTAAATCAAAAAGACATTACATATTTTCACAACAAATATGTAATGTCTTTTTTTAGTGACAGAAGTTATTCTTCATTACAATAGAAAAGAACTTTTTAATTATTTTTCGTATGCTTTATACCAATGATATGGTTGTATTTCTTTCAGTGTTTTAAATATCAATTCACCATTCGGATTAGTGATAGCCGCTTTTACATTTTCGCCCCAGTAAAAAAGCCTTTCTTGACATACACCACAAGGAGTTAACACAGTAAATACTGAATTTTCGTTTTCTCTGGCAATACAAATACTATGAGTAACCTTCGTATTAAGTTTATGCGCTTCAAGTATTGCACCGGTTTCCATGCACAATTCAGTAGAGGCATTAATAACGTCTGGTGCTACGCTCGTTAAAATCTGACCATCTTCAGTATACATTGCTGCAGCACCACCCCAACCAGAAGGATATCTTTTTTCGATCAATTCTACCACCGACTGATATAATTTTCGCTCAATATTCATCTTCTTTCCCCCTGTTTTTAATCAATTTAACATAACATAAAATGCTTCTTTTTAATGCACACCAGGCAAAATCTTTAGTACCTTTTCCTGTGCATCTAAAATAGCATCTACACCTAATGGTATAGCAATATTCGTTGAATCATGGCCAATTTTAAAGCCTGCTACAACCGGAACGCCTAAATCTGCAAAATAATCCTTCACTAAAGTAAATAGCGCAGCTTCATCCGCTTCTGTTTGTGTAAAGGAACCGATAACAACACCGGCTAACTGCTCAAGCTTTCTCGCCTGCTTTAATTGCTGCAGCATCGAATCGATTTTTGGGATAGATTCTCCAAGCTCCTCAATCAATAAAATGCGACCTTCCGTGCTAACTTCAAATTTTGTACCCAATGTGTTAACAAGACGACGTAAATTTCCGCCAATAATCTCACCGCGAGCTACACCAGGTGCAATCGTTGTTAATGGGGAAATATCCTCTGTATACTGTAATTCCATCGGTGAAAATAGCTGTAAAAACATCTTCTTTGATATATCATCTATTCTTCCTACAGACATCAGTAGCGGTCCGTGAAACGTCACTAAATTAGCATATTCGTTAATCGCGCAATGTAAATATGTAAGATCAGAGAAGCCCCAGAAAATTTTTGGATTTTCCTCAAGTAGTCCGTAGTCAATCTTTTCCGCAATGCGTGCAGAGCCATAGCCCCCCTTAGCACAAAAAATTGCCTTCACCTCTGGATTTCTCACCATTTCATGAAAATCATCCAGACGATCTTCATCACTACCTGCTAGGTAATCGTGCTTTGCCTGAATGGTATCCCCAATTATATAGTTAAGCCCTAATTCTTCAAGAAAGGCTATAGCATCTCCTAGCTTTTCGAGCTGTGCTGGACTAGATAAAGCCACAAGACCTACTGTATCGCCCTTTTGTAAATGTGGTACGGTGCTTTTCACCCTAACCCCTCCTATAGTTTTTTCTTATTCTAGCATATAGATAATATTGTAGCATTGATTCATAGCGAAGTTAGTTTTGATAAAATTTAAATTTCCGGATGAATGTCCGTCGCTTTGGTGATTCTTTCCGTCACTCTGATGGCTCTACTTTCCGCCGCTTTGACGGCTCTATCCACGACTTTGGCTGTTCTTTCCGCCATTTTGACGTTTCTATCCACGACTTTGACTGTTCTATCTGCCATCTTGACGTTTCTATCCACGACTTTGGCTGTTCTTTCCGCCGCTTTGGCTCTCCTATCCGTC
>NZ_JBNNVB010000006.1:205060-205300 GCF_050280325.1 Lysinibacillus sp. NPDC093216
CCGTCTCTCTGATTTCTATCCGTCTCTCTCGCCTTCACATCCGTCACTTCGGCTGTTCTTTCCGTCGCTTTGGCCTTTCTTTCCGTCGCTCTGGCTCCCCTATCCGTCTCTCTGATTTCTATCCGTCTCTCTCGCCTTCACATCCGTCACTTCGGCTGTTCTTTCCGTCGCTTTGGCCTTTCTTTCCGTCGCTCTGGCTCTCCTATCCGTCGCTCTGATTTCTATCCGTCTCTCTCGCCT
>NZ_JBNNVB010000006.1:205396-216433 GCF_050280325.1 Lysinibacillus sp. NPDC093216
GCCTTCACATCCTTCACTTCGGCTGTTCTTTCCGTCGCTTTGGCCTTTCTTTCCGTCGCTCTGGCTCTCCTATCCGTCGCTCTGATTTCTATCCGTCTCTCTCGCCTTCACATCCTTCACTTCGGCTGTTCTTTCCGTCGCTTTGGCCTTTCTTTCCGTCGCTCTGGCTCTCCTATCCGTCTCTCTGATTTCTATCCGTCGCTCTGATTTCTATCCATCACCTTAGCTCTTCTTTCCGTCGCTTTGATGGCTCTATCCACGAATTTGGCTGTTCTATCCGCCATTTTGACGTTTCTATCCACGACTTTGACTGTTCTATCCGTCGCTTTGGCGATTCTATCCACGACTTTGGCTGTTCTATCCGTCGCTCTGGCTGTTCTTTCCGTCACTCTGATTTCTATCCGTCTCTCTCGCCTTCACATCCGTCACTTCGGCTCTTCTTTCCGTCGCTCTGGCTGTTCTTTCCGTCTCTCTCGCCTTCACATCCGTCGCTTCGGCTCTTCTTTCCGTCGCTCTAGTTTCCATCCGTCACCTTGCCTCTTCTTTCCGTCACTTTACCTCTCCTTTCCGTCGCTCTCGCCTTTCCATCCGTCACTTGAACTCTCCCTTCCGTCGCTCTGCATGCCAAAATAAAAAAGCGTAGACTTCAAATAATACAAAGTCTACGCTTAATTCCTATTTTGTTCCGCCGTAAATAATCGTTACATTTGGATGATTTAATAATTGGCTTGCTGGGAAATCTTCAGTGACGATACCACTTTTCAATTTTTCCATAGCCTCTAGTTTTTTTTCACCAAATGCAATTAACACGATTTCCTTGGCTTTCATAATAGATTCAATGCCCATTGTAATAGCATGTGTCGGTACATCTTTAGAGTTATCAAAATAAATTGCATTTTCTGTGCGAGTAGATTCCGTTAACTCTACAATATTAGTCATTGAATCAAAAGATGTACCCGGTTCGTTAAAGCCAATATGTCCGTTAACGCCAATACCTAGAAGCTGTAGATCAATTCCTCCCGCTTCTTTAATTCGAGCATCATAGGCCGCACACTCAGCATCTAAGTTTTCTGCCTTACCATTTGGTAAATGTATATTTTCTTCCGTAATATCTACATGATTAAATAAGTTTTCATGCATAAATGTCCAATAACTTGCCGGACTTGTTTGATCGAGACCTACATATTCATCTAGGTTAAAGGTAATCACATCGCTAAAAGATAAATCTCCAGCTTGTTGGCGTTTCACTAATTCCTTATACATTCCTACAGGAGAACCACCAGTCGCTAATCCTAAAATACTTGTTGGTTTTACTTGTAATTGTTTAGTGAATATATCCGCTGCTACTTTGCTCATTTCATCGTATGAATTTACTTCTAACCATTTCATTTCGCTTGTCATTCGTATACCTACCTTACAATCATTATTATTAACTAAAATAATAGGAAATATCTCTCTTTATAGTAGTTAATATTTTCATTTTACAAGTTATTTACCTTCTTTTCTATTATTTTCTTTCTATTATTCACGTGTATTCTCAAACCATTTCGGTTATGTTATTTAGTAAGGAAGTGAGGCGATTTTATGAATTCACAAATAAAGCAATATTTAAAGCTTATTCAATTTCAAGGATCTTTAGAGCCATCTATTAAGCTACTTGGTCAGCTACAAACAAGACATCTATATACCATTCCTTATGAGAACCTAGATGTTGCCTTAAAACATGGCATCTCCTTCGCTATTCCTGACCTTTTTCAAAAAATCATTATTCAACTCCGCGGAGGCAATTGCTTTGAACTAAATATTTTATTTAGTTGGCTACTTCGCGAACTTGGCTTTTCTGTAACCAATCGCTATGCACAGTTTTGGCGCAACCATGAAGCAGATACACCTGTTGAGGATGTACCTATGCATCAGCTATTGCTGGTCAATTTCGATGGGCAATCATATATTTCGGATGTTGGTGTAGGTGCACTAGCTCCTTGTAATCCAGTTCCACTAATAGCTGGACATCAACACCGTGAAGGTAATGAACTTTATAAAATTGAACGAGATGAAGCGAATGGCTGGATGCTGTACGAACTAACAAAGAATAATTGGCGTTTACTTTATAGTTTTTTTGATGACGCTAACGATGCAAAGTTTGCACCAAGACTTTCTAAACAAAAAAATAAAATCGCGATGATTCGTACTCCTCGTGGCCGACATACAATGCTTAATAGCGAATTTCGAATATACGAGGGACAATCCCTAACAACCTATACAACTCATAATGAAAAAGAATGGCGACAAGCACTTCATCGTTTTTTTCGTATTTTATTAGATTGATGCTACATGACAAAAAGCAAGTCTCTTCATGAATAAGAGACTTGCTTTTCTTGTGGCTACATTTAATTGACTGTACGATTGAGCAACTCGTAAACAACAACATCATTATAAAGCTCCTTAACTAAACCAATTCCATCTACAAAATAATATGTTGAAACTCTATTACTGTAAACGGACGCTTCTTCTAGAACAATAACATTGTTATACTTTACACCACCTGCTTGGACAGTACCATCTGTTGCTTTAACAGTAATTCGGATGCCTGAAATTACCCCGCCATCATTCTCATGTTCAATCACGCCAATTCTAAGTGGTAATCTGAAAGCAAAATCGTAATGTGAACTTTCTTCACTTTCAATTACTTGGCCATAAACCTCACCATCGCTAAATAAGAGCTCATTATTAAACACCTTATTAGAATTCAAATCAGTTACAGTCCACACATCATTCTTTTCGTCATTATGACTATACTGATATTTTAATGTATATTGATTTTTATCACTTAACGAATAATATGAATACGTGTAGTCAAACGCCGTATCTTTTAATAAATTCGGATTCGATAGCGTTAATGCACGAGCTAAAAATGCTGAAAAGTGAGCTCGCGTTATAGGTGAATTGGGCTTAAATGAACCATCATCATATCCTCTTACTATATTGTTACTAAAAATTGCTGAGATTTCCTTATAACCTCTTGTCTTAGCTGAAACATCAGTAAAAAAGCTCGTCTCAGATCCCTTTAATTTAAACGCTCTTTGTAGCACAATCGCCATGTCCCCTCTTGTAAGAGTTGCATTCGGATTAAATTTCTGTGCCGAATCGAATATTCCAGCATTTTGTACTGCAGCAATTTCTTTATAATAGAGATGTGTAGTAGATACATCCTGATACTTTGGATCTTTTACATTCGTTGTTTGTAATCCTAAAGCACGTGTTAGCATGACAGCTACTTGTGCTCTCGTTACATATGTATTTGGTTTAAATAGGTTATTAGGATAGCCATTGATAATTCCTTTTTCCACTAAGTAATCAATTTCGGTTATTAATGTGTTATCCTTGGACACATCTTTGAAGCTCGCTGCATGTACACCCTCAATCGGTATTAAACAAACAGCTATTAATAGCGCACATACTATTTTCAATATTTGTTTCATGTCTTTCCCTCTCTTTCTCCACTATTCATAATATACTTTTTTAGGTATTATTTCCAATATGATTGGGTAGTAAAAAAGCCTCCGCAATCGTTTGCAGAGACTTATTAAATAGATTATTTGTTTTGAATTAAGCCGAAGCCAAGCCCAGTTGGATCTACCATATAGGCAAGATAAAACTCATCGAACTCCATTTTGTCACGAACAATGATGGCACCATTCTGTTTAGCTTTCGAAATAGCTTCATCGATAGAATCCACTTCAATTTGAATACGTGTTCCAAAAGGATAGTCATGTGGACCCTTACCAATACCGCCGTTAATCCCTGGTTTTTTATCATCCCCGGTTGTTACAGCCCAATATTCCCAATTAGGTGCAGCTACCTGCCAACCAAAAACCTTGGCATAAAACTCAGCAGCTTTTTCAGGTTCCTGACTATTCAATTCAAATCCTATTACTCTCCCCATCTAATTCCCCTCCTAATTTTTAAATCATAATTTATAGTTCAACAATTTGATGGATATTTCCTCCATTTTTTCATCAACATAACGTTGGGTTGATTTCCGTTGCAACTTTTATACATTGCATCATCCCAAACTTCATCTGAAATGGTAGTACGGAATTGTGACAGCATGATGACTTAGGTATTTAACTATTTATTAATTAGTAAAATATTGTATAATCAAATTAGAACAATCGTTCAAATGTTAAGAAGGAGTAAATCATTGAACAAAAGACGTTATGATAGCGAGAAAGCAAAAGTTGAAATTATGGAACATGCGGTTAATTTGTTTTCTCAAAAAGGCTATAATCAAACATCAGTTGGAGATATTTCAACTGCTTCAGGCTACAGCAAGGGACATATTTATTACCATTTTGAAAACAAAGAAAAGCTATTCGTTCTTTTAGCGCAACAAACAATGCAAGACTGGAACAACAAATGGCTGCAAAAAGAATGTACCTACTCCACGGCAACAGAAAAATTATATGGCATGGCCATGCACGTTCTCTATCATTACCAAACACCTTTATTAAGATCAGGGCAAGAACTAGCTTCCAATCCAAAATCGAGCCCTGAATCAGTGCAACAGCTGCACAATTTAGCGAACGTACCGATGAGTGCTTATCGTGCGATTCTGCAAGAAGGAATTGATAAAGGGGAATTTGTTCATGGAAATATTGAAGAATGGACGGTTCTACTTGGCACATGGCTAGGGGGATTATGTCAGCTTACAAATAATCAGGAGCTGAAAGCACTTGAGCCACTCTTTCACCAGGCAATAACCATTTTTTTAAAGGAGATAAAAAAAGGTGGGATATAAATGAAAATTGCATGTATAGGAGACAGCTTAACAGAAGGTCGACCAGGTGTTTCATTTTTTAAACTACTAACAACAAAACATCAACAATTCGAATTTGACAATCTCGGTAAACCAGGTGAGACAGTAAAAAGCTTACACACTCGTTTGGAAAAATCGAAGCTAGCTACTTATTATGACCTCAGTTTTCTTTGGATTGGTGTCAATGATGTCTACTCTAAACTTTTGAAAGTACAGGCACAGCCAGTTACAAAAGATCATCAAGAATTTAAAGATTACTATGTAAATTGTTTAGAAATGATTTTAGCATCCTCTAAACATGTCGTTTTAGTAACACCAGCTTTAATAGGAGAGACAATAAAAAACACTTCTAATAAGGAATTAAAAGAGCTCTCCTCCATTATTCAATCCATCTCCTCTAAATATGCAAATGTTAGCTTTTTAAATATGCAAGAGGTGTTTGAGCATCACTTGGAACAAGTTAATAGTTCCGATTATATGAACACCAATGTTATGCGAGTAATGAAAGATGTATTGTTTTATAAAAATCCTTTGCGAATTGACCGATTGTCCAAAAAGCGAGGGCTACATTTAACGTTAGATGGCGTTCATTTAAATAGTAAAGGAGCAGAACTTGTCGCGGAAGAATACACAGCTTTCATCAGACAGTTTCAATTGCAGGAAGCTACCGTCCATTAGGAAGTCATACTAGAGGTGATGAATATGAGAAAGGTTGCGATTGTTACTGGTGGTGTATCAGGTATAGGGAAAGCTATCTGCAAAGAATTAATAGGTCGTCATGTATTTGTCATTATTGCAGATATCAACGAACATGATGGGCGTCTTCTCGAGGTAGAACTAAATAAATATGCTTCAAATGCTAGATTTGTTGAATTAAATGTAACCGATTACAAAAGTGTTGAACGTGTCATTACAAATGTCTATGAGGAATTTCAAAGATTAGATTATTTATTCAATAATGCTGGCATAGCTATGTATGGTGAAATGTATGATATGTCGATGGACGAATGGAAAAACATTGTGGATCTTAATTTATGGGGCGTTATATATGGTACTCAAGTTGGCTATCGAATCATGAAGGAACAAGGTTTTGGACATATCATCAATACCTCATCAGCAGCAGGGTTGGGTCCAGCTCCTATATCTGCGGCATATTCAACTACGAAGCATGCTGTTGTGGGCTTAACGACATCACTACACTATGAGGCTGAGGAATTTGGCATCAAGGTAAGTACGCTATGTCCGACATTTGTTGATACACCTATTTTCGATAAAGCAACCGCTATTAATATCGATAAATCAGTGATGGCCAAACAATTGAAAAAACAAAAAATGATGTCTCCACAGCAACTAGCAAAAATCACTATTGCAGGTGTACACAAAAATAAACCTATTATCTGTCCTATGCCAATGCGTAAAACAATGGATGTTATCTTTACGATCTTCCCTTCGTTGCACAGGGCTTTAATGAGAATGGTCTGTAAAGTAAGTCGAAAAGCTCGATTAACATAAACATTCTAGATGGTAAAAAACCGCTATGCTTTTCCGCCGGCAAGGCACAAGCCGCATCAGGGCAAGAAATAGGATGTTGGACACGAAGGCATATGTCTCCTTCGCTGCATTTCATTTACACTTCATCTCAAAAACAATTTGTAGGAGTCTTGCGGCTTTTTACCTTTATATTAAGATAACTAAAACACTGAACGGAACAACCCCTTGTCAGAGACAAATAGCTAGTTATTTAAGCTTACCTCCATCATTTTTATAAATACCTAAAAGTAATATAATTAACCCTATAACAAAAATTAAAGGAGATAAAAACATCATAATCGATGTTGCCCAACTATTTTTAACCACTATCCCATACATTACGCCAATTACAAAAGATAAGAACGGTGCAAACGCTATCATTGTAATGATACCCCAAACGATGTAATTCCCTTTCTCGGACCTTCCTTCGGTTAATTGGAATCCTGCTATTAAACCAACTAATACTATCAATAAAGCAATGACAAACGCCATTTCAAATCACCTCCCTCTTTCCTTCTATAATATGCTTCATTAGTTTAGTGGTTTGGTAACATAACACTAGGCTTATGAAAAATATCTATAAATTGCGCCCAGACAGAACGGAAAATCAGCTTAGCTGTTTAATCAAAAAAACCACAACCATCAATAAATGTGGTTGTGGTTTTTTACGATTCGAATGTCATCTTGCAAAATGACACCGTCGCTCATTTTAATAATACGATCAGTATAAGCAAGCATTTCTTCATCGTGTGTCACCATTAAAGTAGTAATGTTTAACGTTTTAGTCAAATCTCTAATTAGTAACATAACCTCTTTTGATCTTTGTGAATCTAAGCTTGCTGTTGGTTCATCTGCGAAAAGAACTTTCGGTTTATGAATGATTGCTCTGGCAATCGCAACACGTTGCTTCTCTCCACCTGACAATGACGAGGGATAAGCCATTTTTCGATGGTCCATCCCTACCAATTTTAGTATTCGATTAACTTCATTTTTTTGTTCCTGCTTCTTTAATTTTGATTCAGAAACATCTAGCATTAGCAGTAGTTGCTCCTCAACGGTAAGAAAAGGTACAAGGTGTGCAAACTGAAAGACAAACCCAAATTCGCTTGCTCGTACTTTTCGAACCTCTTCAGAGCTCATGCTGGACATATTTTTCCCCTCAAATATTACGTGCCCATCTGTTGCAGGCTGAAGCCCAGCAGCTATTGTCAGAAGTGTACTCTTACCAGATCCAGATGCACCGACTAATGCTGTTATTTCCCCTTCATTTAGCGAAAGATCTATCCCTTTAAGTATTTCTTCCTCTACCTCGCCATTCCTAAACGTTTTTCTAACTTCATCGATTTTAAATAAAGTCATATTAAGCCTCTCCTTGCTGTATCGCTTGTAATGGTTGAATTTTTTTAATTTGGATGCCTGAAATTGTAGCACCAATAAATCCAATAATTAGGAATACAATCGATAATTGCGTTGTTGTCGCAATTGTTAAAGTGAAAGGCATTCCTTTTGGCGCTATCAGATTAAATGCTTGGCTAAAAGCTACCGACAAAATAAGTGAAATCACTGTAATGATAGCCATCTGTGTCCATATCATTTTGAATAATTTACTCGTTTTCACACCAATGGCTTTCAAAATTCCATATAAACCAATTTTTTGAACATTCATCATATAGAAGAAGATAGCAAACAGCATCCCACTAATGACTACTAAAAACCATACAATCATATTTAAAGACATTTGTTCTGCATTATAGCTTGGAATTGTATTGAGAAACGCTTTATTAGAAAATGATTCTAATCCAGCAAATTCTTTTGAAGAATCCCCGTCTGGTACGAAAATCATCTGCATTTCATCTACACGGTAAATCTCTTTATAATCCTCTTTATTAATATAGGCAACAGGAGCATGACTATATTTCTTTTGGTCAACAAATCCCTTTACTACAAACTTGCCGTTAAATTGATTATTCGTTAATGTATCTCCTACTTTAATTCCTTTATCTTTCATTGAGCTGTCTAATATAACTTCCTCATGTTTCACATTTTCAAATAAATCTGAAGCGGTCGATGTTACAAAGGCAACGCTTTGCTGCTTATTGTCCTGATCATTTAAAAAGCCCATTTGTAGTGAAAAAGCTACTGCATCCTTTTCATTGCTCAATATTTTATTTTGAGTACCGCTATCTATTTTTGACAGATTATAAGTTTGATCTGCATCTTCATTCATATAAAATTGTCCTTCGGGTAAGTCTTTAATTAAAGCGGCATTATCTTGTGATAACCCATTCGCCAAACCAGAAATAATAAAAGTTAATAAACTAACAAGAAAAACAATGGAACCTAATATTAAAAATCGTACTTTATTTTTCTTAATTTCTTTCCAGGCTAGATTCATCGTGAACTCCTCCATTCCTTTTTACAGTCTTAGCATAAAATCCTTAAATGAACGGAACATGAACTAATCATTACAAATGGTTTTAAACAAAAAACTCATAAACCTTTTCATTTTTAGGTTTACGAGCTGCTTGTAATATTATTGGCCATCTAAACGAATGACCGCTTTTCTATGATATTTTGGCGTTTCCTCTATTTTTGATTCGTACAAAATCACTTCTTCTACTAGAAATTTTGGAAGCTGAAAATTTTCTTCCATTAATGCTTCGTACGGAATTTTCCCGCAGGCCTCATCCCATTTTCTTGCAACAGTTATATGTGGTGTAAAGGGCTTTTTATCTAGTTCAAAACCAGCCTTCATACAATCACGGTATACTATTTCTCTCACAAAATTTAATTGCTGAGATTCGAGCAGATCAACCCATAAAATTCTTGGATACTCTTTTCTTCCAAAAGTATTGAACCCTTGAATTTTTAATTCGAACGGAGAAACTTTCATAAGGTTTTTCCTCGTTTCATCCAATACAGCCTGTAATTGCTCTTCATCCGCATGACCTAAAAAGGCCAATGTGATGTGATAGTCTTCCTGGTGTACCCATCGTTTAAAATGAAAATCTGTCTTCATTTCTTCACATCTCACTTTAAGAGCTGCTTTAATATCTGAAGGAAGTGGAACTGCAATAAAAAAGTGTCTGTTCATAATGATATCCTCTCTAATCATCGAAAATGCTACTTAACAGGCATTATGTCTTTTCCTACTATAATTTAACCCTTACTACTCGCGTTAAAGCAGAAATAAACCACTTTGCTTTTTAGCTGAGTAGGTCTTATTATCTTTATTTATCTATTTCAGGAAAAGGAAAAACCCAAACGAATGTAAAATTCTACACAATGAAAGAATTAAGCAAGCTTACGAAGCTTTTAAATTTAGGATTAGTCTTCAAAAACTTTCTCCAAATATAAACAATAGCGATTATTGTAATGATAGTTGGAGCTAATTCTGGAACTACAAAGATCATCGAAAAATCACCAATCGTTATCAATAGATCCGCCAAAAGCAGCATATAAAATAATGAGAAATGTTTAAAAGTATGTTGAAACTTTAAAATAACACTCTTCAAAATTCGAATTAATTTAGCTAATTTATTGTCCCCTCCAAAACTTTTATCTTTTATTATTGTACCTTACCTCTTTTTCATAATCTGTCCTTTTTCTCTACTCTTAATGTGTACTTTAAACAAAAACCCCTGTTTATTGAATCTATGTCTTTACCAAATGATTAATTTTTAAATTCTGTAATTTTAAATTAATTTCTATCTATTTTTTTCTTGTCATCTCTTCTTATTAAATAACGCTTAGTTACTTCAAAAACTGAAACTATGCCTGATACCAATACCCATTGAATACCATGGCCACTTTCATCATTTTTAAACAAGTCATATATTGCCCAAATCAATAAAGCTGCAAGTAAAATAGCAAGTGTATATCTTGAAGCTTCTGCATTATAATCTTTTTCTATCTCATCCTTTTTATCATCGTCTCCCTTCATAAGATCACCCCTCTGGTTTTTAATTATATTTTAGCAAAAATTTTAAGGTTATCTAGTACATAAGGGTTGGCATTATGACTAAAGAAAAACAGATGGGTTTTGAAGTTGATTTCTTTGTAAGTGGAATTGCAATTATTACTGATGACCTTAGACAAACAAAAAAGACTCCAACATAATTGTTGAAGTCTTAATCCGTAGCCACTCTTAATAATCCGATTTCAAATAAATTCGATCCTTCCAATCGAATTCTCAAATAACTGTGTATACCTTTTGAGAGGATCTTAATTGCTTTCTACAAATAAAAAAAGAATCCTTGATATACAAGGATTCTCTAGTAAAATATGATACCGGTGGTCGGGGTCGAACCGACACTCCAAAGGAACACGATTTTGAGTCGTGCGCGTCTGCCAATTCCGCCACACCGGCATAATGGAGATAAAAAAAATCGGATAAACCGATTGAGTAATAAAATATGGAGGCGGCAACCGGATTTGAACCGGTGATAAAGGTGTTGCAGACCTGTGCCTTACCACTTGGCTATGCCGCCATAAAATATTTGGAGCGGAAGACGAGGTTCGAACTCGCGACCCCCACCTTGGCAAGGTGGTGTTCTACCACTGAACTACTTCCGCAATAAATGGCTGGGGTACCTGGATTCGAACCAGGGCGTGACGGAATCAAAATCCGTTGCCTTACCGCTTGGCTATACCCCAAAAGTTAAATATATATAAATGGGGCGACTGAA
>NZ_JBNNVB010000006.1:216530-217757 GCF_050280325.1 Lysinibacillus sp. NPDC093216
GATGGGAATCGAACCCACGAATGCCTGAACCACAATCAGGTGCGTTAACCACTTCGCCACAACCGCCATATTATTATATTTTATTATTTTAAATTAAATGGGGCGACTGATGGGAATCGAACCCACGAATGCCTGAACCACAATCAGGTGCGTTAACCACTTCGCCACAACCGCCATATTATTATATTTTATTATTTTAAATTAATTGGCAGGGGCAGTAGGAATCGAACCCACACCAAAGGTTTTGGAGACCTCTATTCTACCGTTGAACTATGCCCCTATTAAATTAAAACTGGTGGAGGGGGACGGATTCGAACCGCCGAACCCTAAGGAGCGGATTTACAGTCCGCCGCGTTTAGCCACTTCGCTACCCCTCCGGGAAAGTCATGGTGCCGGCGATAGGAGTCGAACCCACGACCTACTGATTACAAGTCAGTTGCTCTACCAACTGAGCTACACCGGCAAAAAAATGTGATGGGTCAGGACGGAATCGAACCGCCGACACTTAGAGCTTCAATCTAATGCTCTACCAACTGAGCTACTGACCCATATTCTTTTAAAAAATGGCGGTCCCGACCGGGATCGAACCGGCGATCTCCTGCGTGACAGGCAGGCATGTTAACCGCTACACCACGGGACCATTTTGGTTGCGGGGGCCGGATTTGAACCAACGACCTTCGGGTTATGAGCCCGACGAGCTACCACTGCTCCACCCCGCGATAATAAGGTGATTTATTTAAATAATGGTGGAGGATGACGGGCTCGAACCGCCGACCCTCTGCTTGTAAGGCAGATGCTCTCCCAGCTGAGCTAATCCTCCATCTGGGTATTGAAAAATGGTGACCCCTACGGGATTCGAACCCGTGTTACCGCCGTGAAAGGGCGGTGTCTTAACCACTTGACCAAGGGGCCTTCGTTTGGAATGATAAATCCTTAAAGTGCTGGCGGAGAGTAAGGGATTTGAACCCTTGAGACAGTGTTAACCGCCTACACGATTTCCAATCGTGCTCCTTCGGCCACTCGGACAACTCTCCAAGAATGGCTCCGAAGGCAGGACTCGAACCTGCGACAACCTGATTAACAGTCAGGTGCTACTACCAACTGAGCTACTTCGGAATAATTTTATCATATAGCCTAGCGACGTCCTACTCTCACAGGGGGAAGCCCCCAACTACCATCGGCGCTAAAGAGCTTAACTTCCGTGTTCGGTATGGGAACGGGTGTGAC
>NZ_JBNNVB010000007.1:0-129588 GCF_050280325.1 Lysinibacillus sp. NPDC093216
CAATATTTTCAATTAAACAACATCCGTCATAGAACAGGAAGAAAAGCCAAACTTCATTTCAACCTGGTGACGTTTATTTATAATGCCTGCAAGTTGGCAGTGGATCGTCTAAATGCTTTATTACAAGTACAAACTCAAGCAGCATAATTTTTAAAAACGTAAGTTTTCTTAATAGGAGCAGTCTAAGCTCTTGAAAAAAGTGATTTATGAAATTGATTCAGTTATATAAATCTTTTAAAATTTTTAATGTTGGTTTATAGTTTGCTTTTTCAATTCCGATTTTTTGCATAAAAAACCTCTTAATTATCCTAATTCTTCTTGTAGTTATATTGGTATCTAAAAAAAATACCTACTCCGTTAGTTCAAGAAGCCATTGCTCACTATCTTTGTTTAAAGATAATCAAATATATTTATATCAACTGAATCAATATAACCTATTTCCTCATTTAAATCCCAAAGTTTTATTTCTGATGTTTCCTCATTCTCTATAAATGGTTGTAGTTTTTCCATTGTAGTAAAGTACACAGGATTATATTTTATGTTGCCATCTAATGAATTTCCGGCTTTGATTAATCCTTTAAATTCTAAGTTTGTAACTAATTGTCCAGTTTCCTCGTAAAGTTCTCTAATGGCACATTCCTTTGACGTTTCGTTATTCTCTCTACCTCCAGAAGGTAGTTCCCATTGTTTACGCCAAGTGTTATAGCAAAGGAGAAACTTTCCTTCGCACTTTACTACGGCAAAAGAACCCGATAGAGGCTGGTATTTTTTTATATCTGTTTCTGGTATATTAATGAAATTTAGAGATTTAAATCCATTATTTTTCAAATAAGTCATAAGGAAGCCTCCTTTGATAAGCTTAATATTACTTCAATAAGCAGCATACAAATACCTTTATCTTAGTTTTTCTTGTTAAACTAACCTGCATCGTTACTAGAATAAGAAAAAAGAGCTGCCTGAACAGCTCTGCAATCTTGTACTAAAGCACCGTTTATTTTAATAAGGATTATTCTAATATCAATGTTACATTTTCGTGATCAAGGATTATTTCTTTTATTGAGTCAAATATAGTTGGACCCTTGTTCATTTTCGCATCCTTTATTTCTTGTAGCATATATTTTTTATTACTTGGATGGCATCTTTCCAAATTTTCATTGAGTTTAATTATTGTTTCTTCATATCCTAAATCACTTTTAGATTTATCGGAATTTGTCCAAATAATTGTATAATCTTCATTAAATTCAATTTCACCAAAGCCACCACGCAAAATATCATTAAATGCAGCGAGGGTTCCGTTCCACTCAAACTTTCCAGAAAGAACAACTCTCGAAAACTCCTTACAAAATTCCTCAAAGCTTGAAAAATTATTCCCATCTACGACAAAAACTTTATTCATTTCATTTTAACCACCTTAAATGCATAGTATGTTTGATTTTATCATACTTCCTCGCTGCACTAACCTGCTCCGTCAGTTGAATAGCAACAATCTTTTCGGAAACAGCTTAAAACTAAAAGCTATTTATATTTTTATCACCTAAAAATGAGATGACATTTTGATAAAACCTATGCCATGCGAATAAGTTGATTGTGGTGAAAATCGGACGCTCCAGAAAAGCGCCCAGCCGGAACGAAAATCAATCCCACATTATGGTAAATGTTCGATCTTTTTATATCGAAAAACAACATAAGGTAGATAATTTTGTTGTTTTTTAGCTTTTTACTACTAAACAAAACGTTAATAGCATTCTATGTATTATTAACAAAGTGTCTAATACTTGTCTAATAGGACAATGTTAAAATGATTTAACTTCTTTTAGCAGATGTCCAAACGCCTGCTAAAATAGAGGAACTCAGTCTAAGAACGCCACGTCCTGTGGCAACGACTGAGTGACCAACATCATGTTGTTGCTGCGCTTCGTTTCACTACGCTTTCGCACAGAATGAAGCCCTTTTGCTGCCGCTGCGTTAGCACTACGCTTTCGCACAAAAAACATCTGTTGGCCCAAAGTCTCCGGCGGATGTCATGGAATCGGAAAAGAGTTCTTAGAGGATGTTAGCCTAAAACCATCGCATCCATGCGATAAAGGCTAACTGACCTGCATCGGTGCTGTGTTGCTGTCGCTTCGCTTTCGCGCAAAAAACATCTGCAGGCCCAAGACAAAGCCGATTCCGGACGCAATTATGCGGAGGCATAAATGATCTCTAGAATATTCTATAAAACAAGGAGGCATTTGAATGACAGTAACAAGTTTAAAGACAACGGAATCTTATATGCGCGACCGAGAAGCAGTTATTGAGCTTACACAAAAGCTAGTACGAATAGATAGCGTTTATCGAGAAGATGATCCAAATGGCAATGAACAAGAAGTCGCGAATTTTGTCGCTCAATATTTACGTGAGATCGGGATAGAAACACATGTAGAGGAGGTTGTGCCAGGAAGGCCGAATGTTATTGGTATTATTGATTCGGGTAAGCCAGGAAAAACACTACTCTTTGAAGGACACACAGATGTCGTTACCGAAGGAAATCGTGAAGCATGGACGTACGATCCATTCGGTGCAGAAATTATTGATGGTCGAATGTATGGCCGAGGTACAAATGATACAAAAGGAAATCTTGCGTGTATGATTACAGCTTGTCAGTCGTTGTTACTGGATCAGGAGGAATTTACAGGCAAGATTATTTTATGTATTCCGTGCGATGAAGAAGGATTGATGCTTGGGATTAAACATTTTATAAAAAATGGCTGGGCAGATAATGTGGATGGGGCGATTATCTGTGAGCCAGAGGAAAACAATGTCTGTATTGCACAGCGCGGGGCAATACGTTTGAAAGTAGATATCTTCGGTAAAATGGCGCACGGTGCAATTTCTTGGAGTGGCATTAATCCGAACTGGCGCATGGCACGTTTTATTGTAGAGCTTGAAAAATTAGAAAAAGAAGAGCAAGCACGATTAGGACGTGATCCGATGCTTAATTGGCCATCTATTACACCAACGATTTTACGAGCGCCTGTAAAAGGAGATGCACAAATTAATGTCATTCCTGATCACTGTATGACAACGCTTGATATTCGTACAGTCCCTGCACAGGATCATGAGGAGCTTCTAGGTAAAATTGATGCCATTATTAAACGTCTGCAAGCAGATGATCCAGATTTTAAAGTGGAGCTAACAGTGCTTGATAACCGTCCTGCAACAGCAACAGCGAAGGAGAATCCTGTTGTACAAGCCATTTATGAGGCAGTCGCTGAAGTAACGGAAAAAGAGCCGAAATATAACGGTGTACCAGGGGCTACGGATGGAACGTTCCTTCATGTGCATGGAGTACCAATCGTTACCGTTGGAGCGGGTGATCGTGATATTCCCCATCAAATTGATGAATATGTCGATATCGAAGAATTAGCAGAAACAACAGCCATTTACCGTTTGGCGGCATTAAAGTTTTTAGCAGGTGATGCACAATGACTCACACAAAAGTCGCAGTAATTCCTGGTGATGGCATTGGAAAGGAAGTTATGGAAGAAGCACTAAAGGTACTAAGTTCTCTTCAGGAACACGATTCGTCTTTACAAATAGAAACAACAATTTTTCCTTGGAGTTCAGATTATTACCTCAAGCACGGTCAAATGATGCCAGACAATGCATTAGACATATTAAAAGAATACGATGCAATTTTATTCGGGGCTATTGGAGATGCTCGTGTTCCGGATGACGTGACAGTATGGGAATTAATTATGCCGATACGAAAAAGCTTCCAGCAATATGTTAATTTCCGTCCGATTAAATCACTACCTGGCATAGCCTCACCGCTTGCCAACGGAAGGGATATTGATTTTGTGATCTTCCGGGAAAACGCAGAGGGGGAATATTCCAATAGTGGTGGGCGAATTTATCATAATCAACCGCAGGAAATGACGATTCAAAATACGATTATGACACGGATCGGTATTGAAAAAATTGTCCAAGCGGCCTGTGATTATGCCTATAAAAATGGCAAAACAAAAATTACGAGTGCGACAAAATCGAATGCCATTATCCATTCAATGAAGTTCTGGGATGAGCATGCTAAGAGAATTCTAGCACAAAGCTCACCAGCACTAGAGTTAGAATCTATCTATATCGATGCTTTAGTAGCTTATTTTGTAGAGAGACCGCAAGATTTTCAGGTTGTAGTTGCCTCCAATTTATTCGGAGATATTTTATCAGATTTAGGGTCAGCTATTGTTGGTGGTCTTGGGTTGTCTCCATCAGCAAATTTAAATCCGGAAAAAGAATTCCCATCAATGTTTGAGCCTGTGCATGGGTCAGCACCAAATATCGCAGGAAAGGGCATAGCAAACCCAATCGCACAAATTTGGTCACTTGCGTTGTTACTTGGACATATCGGAAGACGGGATATAGAACAGCTAATTGTTCATGCGATTGAGACGGTGCTTCGAGAAGGTGTTGTGAAAACTGCAGATATTGGTGGACAGGCGACAACAGCACAAATGGGTGATGCGATTTGTCAGGAGATTATAAAACTGAATTTAGCGACAAGGGGTGTATAGCATGGCAGTAGAGCAACAGGTCGTCATCGTCACAGGTGCAGGGGGCGGTATGGGGAAAGCCATTATTCAGGAACAGCTTGCGAAGGGCAATATAGCAGTTGGGCTCGATTTATCAGTAGCTTCTTTAAGTGATTTAGTGCAGGATACCTTTCAATGCTTTGAAGTCAATGCCTTGCAAGAGGAGCGCGTGAACGATGTGTTCAAGCAGGTTTTTGACAAGTATGGACGTATTGATGGCCTTGTCAATGCACTAGGTATAGCGCAGTCAGCAACACCGCTTGAGCAAGTAACGATGGACGAGTGGAATCGATTAATGGATGTCAATGTTAAAAGTTTATTTATTACAACAAAGGCAGTCGTTCCATACATGAAAGAGCGACGCACAGGTTCAATTGTCACAATCGCTTCCATTTCTGCTGTACGTCCACGCCCAGGGTTACAAGCTTATATTGCTTCTAAAGGGGCTGCGGAGAGTTTTACACGTGCTTTGGCTATTGAACTAGCACCGTTTCAAATACGTGTTAATACGATTCACCCAGGGCCTGCCGATACACAGATGCTTGGTCAATTTACGGCACAAGGAGCAGATATCGAGCAAACAAAGCAAAGTGTCTTTGTTCAATCGGTCCCGCTTGGACGTTTAGTGAATCCATCAGACATTGCAGGAGCAGTAAGTTATTTACTCTCTGAAGTAGCTAGCGTGGTTACAGGAACGACCTTACATGTAGACGGTGGTCGCGGACTATAGGAGGGATAAGGGTGAAAAAAATTCCGATGTTTATAAATGGTGAATGGGTTTACAGTGCTATGGAAGAGGCCTTATTAGATGTTATGGACCCCTCTACTGGTGAAGTCATTGCCCAAATTACGAATGCAAGTAAAACGCATGTCGACGAAGCTGTATGTGCTGCACGTGTAGCGTTTGAAAGTGAAGAGTGGCGGAAAATAAAGGCCTATGAACGGGGACAGCTACTTGTGGAACTTGCGCACTATATACGCAAGCATGCAGAGGAATGGAGTTTATTAGAATGTCGTGATGTAGGTAAGCCGTTAACACAAGCAAGAGCCGATATTGAAGCAGCAGCACGCTATTTTGAGTTTTATGGGGGTGCTGCTGATAAAGTGATGGGTGACACGATTCCTGTTGAAGACGGCATTTTAAATGCGGTAGTGTTAGAGCCTGTTGGAATTACCGTACATATCGTGCCTTGGAATTATCCTATTCAAATCACAGCGAGAAGTGTAGCAGCTGCAATTGCTACTGGCAATGCAGTAATTGTCAAAAGTGCGGAAGATACGCCATTGACTACTCATGCTATAACGGAATGGTTTGCGGATAAATTGCCGAGGGGTATTTTTCAGCATATTACAGGCTTAGGTCGTGATGTAGGACCCTATTTAACATCTCATCCTGATATCAATCATATTACGTTTACAGGCTCTGTTCCAACAGGCATAGCAGTGATGAAATCAGCTGCTGAAAATGTTGTACCTGTAACGTTAGAGCTTGGTGGGAAATCACCAAATATTGTTTTTGCGGACGCCAACATGGAGCAAGCACTTGATGGTGTTGTACGTGCCATTATTCAGAATGCCGGGCAAACATGCTCTGCAGGGGCTAGATTACTAATTGAAGAAAGTGCCAAAGAAAAATTCATTGCTCAATTAGTGCAGAAATTTCAAGCTTTAAGAGTTGGTCCGGGTGAAGCAGACGTTGATATGGGTCCACTTCTAAATGAACGGCAATATACGAAGATTTCAACACTGTTGCAAAAGGCGAAGGAAAATGGTTTTGTGATTACTGGTGGTGAGACACTGACGATTGCGGGTTATGAAAAAGGATATTATGTTGAACCAACAATACTTGCAGGGGTAGAAGCTAACGATACACTTGCACAGGAGGAAATTTTCGGACCGGTGTTGACGGTATTGACATTTAAGACCGTTGAGGAAGCAATTGCCTTGGCAAATAATACAGACTACGGTTTAGTTGCAGGGGTTTGGTCGAAGGATTTAGATACTGCACATTATGTCGCAAGCCGTGTAAAAGCTGGACAAGTGTTTGTTAATAACTATGGAGCAGCAGGCGGAATTCAAATGCCGTTTGGTGGCTATAAAAAGAGCGGCATTGGTCGAGAAAAAGGTTTTGTCGCGTTGAGAAATTATACGCAAATGAAAAATATCGCGATACGCTATGCACCACCAAATCAAATGTGATAAACGGAGGGATGCATATGGATCAGCCAAAAGAAAATCAAGTGCTACTAGAGGTAAATCATTTAAAAATAAAATTCCATTTAAAAAATGGTAAAGAGGCAAAAGTTGTTGATGATGTGAGCTTTACGATCCGTAAGGGAGAAACGGTTGCGCTTGTAGGTGAATCTGGTAGTGGTAAAAGTATTACATCGCTATCCATTATACGGTTACTGCCCATACCACCAGGAGAAATTTCAGCTGGTACGATTAAATTGAATGGTAAAAATCTCTTAGACTATAAAAATAAAGAGATGAGTAACATAAGAGGCAATGAAATTAGTATGATTTTTCAAGAGCCGATGACGTCATTAGATCCAGTTTTCACAATCGGTAATCAAATGATGGAAGGAATATGTAGACACCAAAAGATTTCAAAAAAAGAGGCATGGGAGAAATCTCTACAGCTGTTAAAAGAAGTTGGTATTGCCAATGCGGAAAAGGTTATTGCTGAATATCCGCACCAATTATCAGGTGGTATGCGCCAGCGTGTCATGATTGCAATAGCCATGTCTAATAACCCTCAGCTGCTGATTGCGGATGAGCCAACAACGGCACTTGATGTAACCGTACAAGCACAAATTTTAAAGCTTATGATGAAGATGAAGGAAGAACATCATTCGGCTATATTATTTATTACGCATGATATGAGCGTTGTAGCAGAAACGGCAGATCGCGTTATGGTCATGTATGCGGGACAAATCGTAGAAGAAGCATCAGTGCGAGAGCTTTTTATGAATCCAAAGCATCCATATACAACTGCTCTTTTAAAAACAATGCCTAATCTAGACACAGATGTTAAAAGGTTGCCGTCAATCCCAGGCACTGTTCCACCAGCTTATGCGTTACCAGAGGGCTGTCGCTTTGCACCGCGCTGTCCATTTGCGATGGAACAATGCCATGAGGTGCTACCAGAGGTAATCCATATTCAAGATGAACATAAAGTGCGCTGTCATTTATTTACGGAGAAGGGAGCGCTTGATCATGACGAAGAAAGAAGTTTTGCTTGAAATTAATCATTTAAAAGCCTACTTTCCTGTGAAACGTAAGTCGATGAAGGAAGAGAAAAAAGTCATTAAAGCAGTTGATGATATTTCACTTGAAATTTTCCGTGGCGAGACGCTTGGCATTGTAGGAGAATCCGGCTCCGGAAAATCGACGTTTGGCCGAACTATTTTAAAACTCGTCGAACCGACCGAGGGAGAAATTTTCTATAAAGGACAGCCCATTCAGCAGTTAAAGGGCAATAAGTTGCAAACTTTTCGCAATCAAATGCAAATGATTTTTCAGGATCCTTTTGCATCACTCAATCCTCGTATGCGCATAGGTACCATTATTGAAGAACCGATGAAGCTGCAATTAACATTAACGAAAGAGCAACGCAAAGAACGTGTGAAGGAGCTTTTACAAAAGGTAGGTCTCCCAGAAGATGCTATGCAAAAGTTCCCTCATGAATTTTCCGGCGGTCAAAGACAACGAATCGGGATTGCGCGGGCGCTTGCTATTCATCCAGAGTTCATTATTGCGGATGAGCCTGTATCTGCACTAGATGTTTCGGTGCAGTCACAGGTCTTAAACTTAATGATGGATTTACAGGATGAATTTCATTTGACCTATTTATTTATTTCACATGATTTAAGTGTTGTGAAACATATTAGTGATCGGGTGGCTGTGTTGTATTTAGGGAGGGTAGTGGAAATTGGCACAAAGAAAGAATTATATGCGAATCCTCTGCATCCATATACGCAGGCGTTGCTATCAGCGATCCCAGTTATCAATTTTGATCAACCGAAACAAGAAATATCGTTACAGGGTGAATTGCCAAGCCCTATGAATCCTCCAGTAGGCTGTGTGTTTCATACACGTTGTCCCTATGTCATGGACAGATGTCATCAGGAACGGCCTGTGCTTCAGGAAGAAAATAACCATCAACGGGTAGCATGCTTTTTATATGATAAGTAAACTGAAAATTAAGTCTTTTTTGTGGAGTGAGGTGTGTTTGATGTTTGGAAATATTACAGATGTGCCAGGAGTTAAAGTTGGGCATGCAGAAAATAGTGAAGGCATAACAGGCTGTACAGCGATTTTAGTGGAAAATGGTGCAGTTTGCGGTGTCGATGTAAGAGGCTCAGCACCAGGCACTCGAGAGACGGATGCACTTGATCCTATTAACGAAATTGATCATGTACATGGGATTTGCTTGTCCGGAGGAAGTGCTTTCGGATTGGATGCTGCGACCGGAGTCATGCAATTTTTAGAGGAACAGGGTATTGGTGTGGATGCAGGTATTGCTACCATTCCAATTGTTCCTAGTGCTGTGCTATTCGATTTATTTATCGGTGATCCAAAGACAAGACCTACTGCTCCAATGGGCTATGAAGCGGCTAAGAGTGCGGTTGTTGGTCCATTTGCAAATGGTAATACTGGAGCCGGTTATGGTGCGACTGTAGGGAAATTGGCAGGCCCTCAATTTTGTATGAAAGGGGGGCTAGGTAGTACCTCTATAGCTGGTAAAGAGGGTGTTGTAGTTGGGGCAATCGTTGCTGTCAACGCTGTTGGGGATGTAAAAGATCCAAATACGAGAGAAACGCTAGCAGGTGCAAGGAATCCGAAAACAGGGGAATGGATTGATTGCTGTACTTATTTAGAGGAGTATGTGCAATCAGAAGGGTTATCTGGTACGAATACGACAATCGGTGTCATTGCAGTGAATGCCAGGCTGACAAAAGCAGAGGCGAAAAAAATAGCCCAGCTTACACAAAATGCCCTCGCACGGACGATTTATCCTGTTCACACAATGCTGGATGGAGATACGATTTTCGTGCTGGGTACAGGAGATAAAACATATCCAGTTGACTATTTGGGCCATTTGGCTACAAGAGCTATGGAGGAAGCGATCATTGCTGGCATTAAAGCTGCTGATAAATTAGTTGAAGTAGAAAGCTATAAAAGCATTCAAATAATGAGCACATAATGAATAGGAGGAAAGGACATGAGACTGAAGAACAAGTGGTTGATGCTGTTGTTGACATTGATAGTAGTTTTACTAGTAAGTGCCTGTTCAAATGATGACAAAAAAGATGAAAGTTCTAAAGAGAAATCCGAAGCAGATTTACCTCAAGACATCGTGGTACGTATAAATGATGACCCAGATTTTTTAGATCCACATAAAGCAACAGCATCTATTTCGTACCAAATGATACTCAATATTTTTGAAGGACTAATGGCACCTGAAACAGATGGTACTTTAAAAGAAGGGTTAGCCGAAAGCTATGCAATATCTGACGATGGTTTAACATATACATTCAAAATTCGTCCGGGTGTGAAATTTCATAATGGTGAGGATTTAACTGTTGAGGATATTCAGTATTCATTTGATCGTTTAATGGGGAAAAACGGTGGCGAAAAGATGTCAAACAGTTTTGATAATGTTGCGTCAACGGAAGCACCAGATGCCAATACATTTGTGATTAAGCTAAAGGAGCCAAACTCTAACTTCTTATATTCATTAACTGCTCGACAATCAGCCATCTTACCAAAAAGCAATGATGGAAAACATAATGAAAACCCAATAGGTACTGGACCATTTGCTTATGTAAAATACTCTCCAGGCTCTAATTTAGAATTGAAGAAAAATGAACACTACTGGAAGGAAGGGTTACCATACTTGAATAAAGTGACGTTTACCTTCCAATCGGATGATCAAGCGGCGATTATGAGTTTAATGGCCAATGAAGTCGATTTAACGAGTGTACCTTGGCAGCGCGTAAGTGAAGTAGAAAATAACTATAACTTATCTCATCAAAATAATAACTCATCATTAATCGTTACATTTAATGAAACGAAAGCTCCTTTTGATAATGTAAAGGTCCGTCAAGCAATTAACTACGCTATTAATAAGTCCGATATTATCGATTCAGTATTTGCAGGCTATGCTGTACCACTTGGTTCAAATATGAGTCCGGCGATGGGGGACTATCAAAAGAAAGGCTTAGAAAATATGTATAAGCGTGATGTGGAAAAAGCCAAAGCATTATTAGCAGAAGCGGGATATCCTAATGGCTTTAAAACGAAAATTACAGTGTCTTCGCATAATGATATGTATTCAAATATCGCGCAAATCGTAGCGGCTAATTTAAAGGAAATCGGTATTGATGTGGAAATTGAAGTAGTAGAGTGGGGCATTTGGCTAGACCGAGTTTACTTTGGTCGCGACTATCAAATGACAACGATCGATTTAACAGGTCGTGCCTCTGCCTATGATATTTTAAATGATTACATTTCATCAAATGATAGTGAAAACTTCTTCAAATTTAGAAATAATGAATACGACAAAATTATGGCAAATGTTTTAAAAGAAAGAGATCAGGCAAAACAAATTGACTATTACCATCGTGCACAGGAAATTTTAGCTGAGCAGGCAGTAGCGGTTTACATCGCAGATTATCAAATTGTTTGGGGTTCTAATAAAAACGTTACTGGGTTAAAGAACTATCCATTCTGGTTCCATGATATGTCTGAGGTTAAATTTTCTAACTAGAAAGGGATGAGAGCTAGATGATGTATATATTACGTCGATTCATCCTGTTAATAACAACCATCCTTCTAGTGTCGATCATTACATTCGGTGTTTTTCAAATTTTACCTGGTGATCCGGTTCGGACAATGTTAGGCACTGAAGCGGATCCCACACAAATTGAAAATTTGCGATCAGAGCTTGGCTTGAATCGCCCCCTTTACGTGCAATATACAGATTGGATGAAGGGATTATTGACAGGGGAATTAGGAAATTCCATTCGTTTTTCAATGCCAGTAAAAGAATTACTGTTTGATAGACTACCTGTAACGATGTCATTGGCTGGGCTCACTCTCTTAATTGTGCTACTCATTTCCTTACCACTGGGTATGTTTGCAGCGAGAAGACAAAATAAGTTTAGTGATGTGTCGTTGTCGACAGTGACGCAAGTTGGCATGGCCATTCCTTCTTTCTGGCTTGGGATGATACTCATTTTGTATATTGGCATGCAGTTCAGCTTCTTTAAAATAAGTGGGTATATTCCGTGGACGCAAAGTGTAACAGGAGCGTTAAGTACACTCGTTCTGCCAGCGTTAACAATTGCGATTCCACAAATTGCGGTCAATTTCCGCTATGTGCGTACGGCTATTTTAGAGCAAGTTCAGCTCGATTATGTGCGTACGGTTCGTAGTAAAGGGATGTCTGAGCAAAATGTTATGTATAAGCATGTCTTAAAAAATTCGATGATTCCAATATTAACGGTATTTGGATTGATCATGGCTGAAGTTGTTGCAGGGACAATTATTGTGGAGCAAGTATTTTCACTACCGGGTGTCGGTCAACTCCTCATCACGGCAATTAGTAATCGTGACTTTCCATTAGTACAGGGAATCGTTATGTATATTACGGTAGCAGTGGTCATGATCAATTTTATGGTCGATATTTTATATTCTGTGTTAGATCCTAGAATCCGATTACGATGAGAGGTGGATACGATGAAGAATATACAAAGGTACATGAAAAATATCAATTTAATCATTGGTCTACTAGTCATTGTCGGTTTTCTAATCATAATGATTATCAGCTTTTTTTATACACCACATGATGTAAACTCGATGAATATACCTCAAAAATTACAAAGCCCAAGTAGTGATTATCTTTTTGGTACGGATGAATTTGGTCGTGATATTTTTAGCCGTATGATGAAAGGAACACAAACGGCCTTTGCAGTCGGTCTACTAACGGTATCTATCGGAACAATTTTTGGTATTTTAATTGGTGGTATAGCGGGGTATGTAGGTGGCTGGATCGATGAAATCTTTATGCGCATGATGGATGCACTAATGGCTTTTCCAGGAATAATATTAGCTTTAATGCTCGTAGCGGTATTTGGACCAGGGATTGTTAATACAGCTATTGCATTAGGCATTATAGCCATACCGGCCATTGCCAGGATTACACGTAGTGGTTTCGTCCAACATCGTGACAATGAATATGTCTTAGCTGCAAAGTTAATCGGCGTAAAACCTTATAGCATTATGTTTCGCCATATATTACCCAATATTTCATCGCAGATTATCGTCGCCGCAACTGTAACTTTTGCGACTGCGATGCTTGCTGAAGCGGCACTGAGTTATTTAGGGCTTGGCGTGCAGCCACCAAACCCTAGCTGGGGACGAATGTTAAAAGACTCACAAGCTTATTTAGTTGGAGCCCCTTGGTATACTTATGCGCCAGGGGGAGCCATTACAGTACTTGTATTAGGTTTGTATATGCTTAGCAATGCATTACGCGATTTTATGGATCCGCGTTCAAAAGCGTAAAATATCAGGTGCTGTTTTTTTCAATAATTCAAAGGCCTTCACCGCTATTTCTATATTGAGACGATGTGGGGCCTGTAAAAAATCAGCACCTAAAATATTTTCTAGTCGTTCAATTCGTTTATAGAGTGTTTGGCGGACAATGAATAATTGTTCAGCAGTATCATTTTTGGCACCATTGCATGCTAAATAAACACAGAGCGTTTGATAAAGGTCGTTACCATTCTTTTGATCAATCAATAGTATTTCTTGTAAATAATCTTTTACGTATTGCAAAAGGACAGCATGATCCTGATGTAATAACAATCTGTAAACACCTAAATCCTTGTAGTAAATAGAAGAAGTAAGTTCATTGTGTTGCATTTGAATGGTTGTTTTTGCCTCTTTATAGCCTTGTTGTACGCTATTTATGGATTGATAAACATTGCTTATGCCAAAGGTAAGGGTTATTTGCTCGAAAAGCTGTGGTGTTTTTCGAACAATAATCTGCTGTATAGCTTGGTTGAAAGAGTCACGATTTTCCTCCATATTATCTGCTGCAATGTAAAATGCAAGGATAATAATTTCATGCTGTCGTACAGAAACGGTAGGGAAAAAGCCAAATTTTTTTAGGATGGAACGAACAAACATAACATTTTGTAGCTGTATTTCTTGCCAATCTTCCTTTGAAAAGGTATTGGCATAATCAAGCATATTAAACACGACTACGCGATAAAATAGGTTGCGACTTTCCAGTGGCAAATAACTTTGATAATACTGAAGATCAATAGGTTCTCCTTGTATTAAGGCGAGGATAAATTCATCCTCACGACTTTGCTGCCGCTCCTGTAGCATTCGATTACGCATCAAAATTTGGGCAATCGACATCGTTGCACGTTCAAGATTTAACAATGTATAATCACTTGGCTTCGGCAGTGCAGAATGCATACATAAATAGCCCCATACTTGTCCTAGTCCATTGACTGGAATGATAACGAAATGATCTTTGTCAATGGATAGTCGTTGGATGGGTTCTTGTAATTCTAGTTGCTGACAATGCTCCTCCATAACTTGTAAATACTTTTTGGCTTCTATTGGATAATAGAAGCTTTTTGTATCTTCGGAGACAAATAAAAATAATGCATCGGTATCTTGATGAAGCACCTGTAAAATTTTTAATATACCATTTGGCATTAACGACAATTCCATAAAAGTCTTTGATATTGCATCTAGCTGTGTTAATGCTTGTTGGTGATGATTAATAATGTACGTATGTAGATCCTGCGTAATATCGATAAATCTTACAACCTCTTCAAAAATGATGATAGGAAAATCATGAGTATTAGCCATTGTAACCAGTTCTACAGGGACATAGTCAAAATAATCACCAATTTCAATACAAAGACCTGCAGCACCGTTACGGATAAGATTTTGTAAATAAGCAATTTGTGTTTCACGCTCTAACTGTAAACCTACACCAGTTGTTAAAATGAGCTCACCACCATTTATTAAAGTATCAAAATCTTTTATTTCTAAAATATGTGTCCATAGTACTTGTCGATTTAGGCCTTGTTGTCCTGCGATTAGCTTGGCAGATTCAAAATGCTTTCGCTTTAATACATCACGTACAAGTAGAGGATGTTTCGACATAATAAGCACCTACCCTTCGAATGTACAATAATTATGTTTGATTAATCAGAAAATTTCAACATTAATAGAATAAAAGAGTTAAGTCGGTGAATAAGGGATCTCGGGGATAGGGGGCGGACGGATGTATGGCGTGAAGCGATCATACTACACTTAAAGGCACTGAACGTAGGGGGAGGGAGCTCACTTCGACATTATTTATGATCGCTGTATATAAAAGGGATTCTGATGCAAAGAAAGGCGTTTCCAAATGCTCAGAAGCGTATGGAATCACCTTTAATAATTTCGTGTATGACCTTTCTTTACATACTCCCAATCAGTTTCAATATTTTGACGAATACGAATTAATAAGTCGTGAATACTGTCAATTTCATTAGAAGAAAAACCATCTAATGCTCTAGCATTCGAATAGTCACCTTCTCGCTTTAACAATGGATAAATCTTGAGACTTTTCTCTGTCGGGAAAAGCTGTTTGTTTTTCTTATTGCCAATTTCATTACGCTTTTCTATAAAACCTTTTGTCTCCAACTTTTGAATCGCTCGGGAGGCGGTTGTGCGATCTACCTTCAATAGTTCAGCTACCTTTTCCTGAATAATACCAGGGTTTTCACAGATGCGGGTGACATACAAATATTGTCCCTTTGTTAAATCAAGTTCTTTAAACTCAATATTACTAATGGAATCAAGTGCCCTTGCAATCGCACCAATATCTCGCAAAATTTCCTTCATTGATTGCCTCCGAAAAAATTATTGTATTTGCAATAAAAAATGCTCTATACTATATATTATCATCCATGCAAGGAAATTTCACTTCTTATCTACAGGTGGAGGTTCTGCAAAGCGGTTCTAGTTGCGGAGTGGACGGCTTTAGCGGCGCAACAAGCAGATTTAGCGGCGAAGTAGACGGTTCTATCGCCGGAAAACAAAGTCTACCAACGGAGAGCACGCTCCGAAAAACAAGGAGGAATATTAAAATGAACACGAAAAAAATTACAGATGAACAAGATTTACAAACAGCATTTGCTATTCGCCAAAAAGTTTTTATAGAGGAACAAGAGGTTCCAGAGGAAGAAGAATTTGATGAATTCGATACACTAGATGCAGCATGTGATCATACTCTTGTGTACTATAACGAACAACCTGTTGGCACAGGCAGACTGCGAGTTGTTGATGGCTATGGCAAACTAGAGCGTATATGTATATTAATAGAATTCCGCAAATTTGGTTTAGGAAAAGTGATTATCCAAAGTTTAGAGGACATAGCACTTGAAAAAGGTTTAACAAAATATAAATTAAACGCACAATCCTATGCAGAAGGCTTTTATGAAAAATTAGGCTATAAGCGTGAAGGTGAAGAATTTATGGATTGTGGCATCCCACATATTTTAATGAAAAAACAATTTAATAGGGTGTAGTGGTATTTATTTTTCATTTTAAAAAATAGCAAACTAGGTTTAATGTTAGTTTGCTATTTTATTTTAATGCAATAGCGCTTTTATTTTTCCCCATAATGGCTTAATTTTTTCTTTATTCGGCACATTTTCAAAAATCCAATCTGATTCATTGTTGAAGGCGTTCACTAATTTCTTTACTGCCATCTCATGAGTTACAAGGCTCATACAATTCATGATATCTACTATTTCATGTAATGGGTCAGTGGGTAATGAATTAGACAACGTTTTAAGTCCAAGTAAAGCCCGCTCAGGACAATACTTATGCAGTAGTACTTTTGCGAAGTGTTCTAAACTATTCCGCAGTAAATGAACACTCCAAATCTCATTTCCACGTTGAGCACTCCAATAATATTGATACAAATACCAGACAGTATCATCTACAGCATCTTGAAATTCGAGTGGAGTTAATGACAAAGTAGTATTCTTTTGTTTTGCTGTAAGGATCCCATTTGGATCAAATAAAATTTTAATCGCATCGTTTTCACTTATTTCAGAGGAAGTTACTGTAAATAAATCGATATGAATCATATCTTCATATATGACTAATAGCTGAGGAGCAATAATATAGATATCATCTACAAAAATTGTTTTCTTATAAGCTTCAATATGTTGATTGCGGTTGGGCAAAAAAGCTTCGACGTTTTCTTCATTCACAACGCAATAAATATCGATATCCGAAAATTCATCATGCTCTTCTCTAGCCATCGATCCTCTTAAAAATACAGCTTCAATATATTGATCATCCTTTAGACTTTCAAGTAAAACCTCAACAACATGATCTAATTTCAAGTGTATCCTCTCCTTTTAATAAAACAGGCTACCCAAGTTATTTTTGAGTAGCCTTATTTTGCTAGATTTCCTTAACAATAGTGCCTGAGAAGCTATCGTGGGGAAGAAGTTGTCCATTTTGTTGTTCGAATGCTTTTGGATTTTTCAAGTAATCGAATGTGCTAATTGAGTCACGGTAAGCTATTCGTTTTATAATTTGGGAGGAAGTCACCCTAGTCCCAATTTTATTTTCGAGAACTAGTCCCATTTTTTTGTAGCCAACTGTTTGCCCTTTTTTACGTAATTGTGCTAATTCAAGTGACCACATAACGACTGTCGGTGTAACGATGGCATGAATCGCCTCGTTTTTTACCTTTTTTCGGAGGATATACTCCACGCCAGCTGTGACAGCCGACGAAATAGCAATATCGATTAGAAATGCTTTTGTTCGTTTTTTTGAAATAGAGTTCACCAGTTCTCCTCCTCGAAATAAGTTGCGAAATATTTAAAAAAACATATTATCTTTAAATGGCAATTCACGCTTAGTCAGGTAAGAAGCAATGGCACCATGTTTTTCGGTCGAAGCTCCTGCATATCGATTTGCGAAAGTAAGAAGGGGAATAGCCTGCTCCTTACAAAATTCGACTAGATTGATCACTGTAATCTGTTTGCTCAGGAGAATAGCTAACAATGCACCAATAAAAGCATCGCCCGCTCCAGTAGTATCAACCGCATGAACTTTGTCAGCAGGTATCTTTACATGAAGCTTTTTAGTATAAAGACTTGCACCTTCTGCGCCACAAGTAATTATAATTACTTGTACTTTCCCCTGAAATAATGAATGGACAGCTGTTTCCTCATCCTCAATCGCTGTTAAAAATAAAAGCTCCTCCTCGGACAATTTAACGATATGGGCCTTTGGTAAAAAATCCAAAATGGTTTGACGACATGCCTTCTCATCATTCCATAGTGGCAAGCGAACATTTGGATCAAAAGAAACAAGACTACCTACCTGATGGGCTTGTTCAATCAATGCCATATGTGCATGTTTCATAGGGCTTTCCACTAAATTAACTGAACAAAAATGAACAATATCGTGATCTGTTAATAAATTAGGTGGGAGTTGTTCTTTGTTGTAAAGTAAATCTGCTGCGTGGCGACGATAAAATAAGAAATCTCGGCCTCCATCACTTGTCAGGGAAACAAAAGCTAGACTCGTTTCACCCTTATCTGTTTGAACAATATAGTTCGTATCGACATCGGCTTTTTTTAACGTTTCTACGAGAAAATCTCCAAAAGCATCCTGACCTACCTGTGTAATGAGGGCAGCTTGTTGCCCGAGTTTTGCACAAACAGCTGCAACATTGGCAGGAGCCCCACCAGCATTTTTAGTAAATTGCTCAACTGTAGCAAGGGAAGCATTTTGTTCAGTAGGTGTAAAATCAATTAATAATTCACCAATTGCATAAAGTTTACTCACGGAATAATCTCCTTTAAATAAAATGTTGCTGTCGCTTTTCTTTCGCACAGAAAAATTGCCACATGACGTGGGCTTTCCATCACTAAGCGCTTTGCATCCGTCGCTCTGTTGGATCTTTCCGTCACAAAGCGCTTTACATCCGTCGCTCTGCCAGTCCGTTCCGTCACCTTCATTTCAATCCGTCGCTCTGCTGGACCTTTCCGTCACAAAGCGCTTTGTATCTGTCGTTCTGCCAGTCCGTTCCGTCGCCTTCATTTCAATCCGTCGCTTTTCTCGACCTTTCCGTCACCTTGCCCTTGGCGTTCTTAGACTGAGTTCCTCTATTCCAGTCTGTGTGAGAATATATCCACTGAAAAGGAAGCACACCCACATTCATCTCTTCACCTTTAAAGGTGGGAGTCTTCTGTAGCTGACGCGTCGCTTTCGCCACAAAAAACATCCGCTGAATGAAGATAAATAAGGATTAAGTCTGAGGCACACGCTTTTTCTTCGGTACGTAAATTGTGTAAAAAATGCCACCAAAAATTAATACAATACCAACTGTTTGCATGAAGCTTGGCATAAAATCAAGCAACAGCATATCAAGCAATATAGCCACTACTGGGTCAACAAATACTAATACTGAAACTAGAATAGTAGAGAGGCTACGAATACTATCAAAAAATAAATAATAAACAAATCCTGTATGAATAAAGCCTGTTCCTAAAATATATAGCCAGTTTGTTGTCGTTAAGCCATCAAATAACGAAAAATTAACAAATGGCAATAGTATGATAATTCCAACTGCAGTTTGGATATATGTTAAGGCATAGGAACTAAGCTTTGTGATTGTTTTACTTGTAAGCATCGTAAACGCGTAAAACAATGCAGACAGTAATGCCCAAATAAAACCTGATTTCATAAATTCAGAGAGTGTCATAAAATTATTTAAACCAATAATGAGCATACTGCCGATAAAGCAAGTAACTGTTGCTAGCAATGCTTGAATAGTCATCTTTTCTTTTAAAAACAACGCGCCAAATATTAATACGAATATTGGTGCTAAATTATAGATAGAAATGGCAATGGAAATGGACATTTCTTCAAAGGCTTTAAATAAAAATACCCAGTTTAAGACAATAAAGACACCGCATAGAAGTGTACGTAATATCTCCTTTTTATCCCATATTTCCGTTTTGTGACCACCTGTGATCAGCCACATTCCTCCTAGAAAGAGGGTAGCACAAATACATCTAACAAATACTAGCTCGGTAGCAGGTACGCCAGTATGAACGGTAAAAAATCCAATAGAGCCAAAAAGGGCCATTGAAACAGTTAGTTTGATAATCGCTGAAATGTTCATCCAAAACCTTCTTTCTATAAAATTATTATAATTTTTGTCGCTTGTGGAAGTAGGGGAAACTTAACGTTATTTCGCCCCGTTCTCAAAGTTATTCGCTCAGATAGAGTAAGAAACTGCTCGGCAAAGAGAAGAAATCGCTCAGGTAAAGGCTGGAACCGCTCGACTAAGAGAAGAAATCGCTCAGGTAAAGGCATGAACCGCTCGACTAAGAGAAGAAATCGCTCAGGTAGAGTGAGGAACTGCTCGGCTAAGAGAAGAATCCGCTAAGGTAGAGTAAGGAACTGCTCGGCTAAGAGAAGAAATCGCTCAGGTAAAGGCATGAACCGCTCGACTAAGGGAAGAATTCGCACAGGTATAGTCTCGAACTACTCAGCTTGGAGAAGAATCCACCTAAGCATAGTCTAGAACCGTTCGGCTGATGAGAAGAATTCGTTCAGGTATAGTCTGAACCCGCTGAGTTAACAGTAGAATCTACTCAGATAGAAGACGCCCCAGCACCTTTACAAATCTATCAATCCTTAAGGTTCAAAAATAAGGAAAGAAAGCCGACAGTTGACATACGCTGTCGGCTCTTCATTAATAGTTCTACAATTATTCTCGGATTTGGCCGTTACCGTGAATGTAATACTTTGTTGATGTTAATGCTGGTAAACCCATTGGTCCCCGAGCGTGTAATTTTTGCGTACTAATGCCGATTTCTGCACCGTAGCCGAATTCAAAGCCGTCTGTGAAGCGAGTGGAGGCATTGTGATAAACAGCTGCAGCATCCACGCTATTTAAGAACGTATCTGCTACTAACTGATCCTCAGTCATGATGGCTTCAGAGTGGTTCGTGCCGTATTTATTAATGTGTTCGATTGCTTCATAAACGTTTTCCACAATTTTAACGCTGATCTTTAAATCTAAATATTCAGTTGCATAGTCTTCAGCTGTTGCTAGTTGAGCGAATTCAAGAGCTTGACAAACGGTTTCATCACCAATAATTGTCACACCGGCTTGATGCATAGCACTTAGTAGCTGTTTGCCGTGCTCCTTAAACCAATCAGGATGAATAAGTAAGCTTTCGGCTGCATTACAAACCGATGGGCGTTGCGTTTTCGCATTGATACAAATTTTTTCTGTTTTTATGTAATCGGCCGTATGGTCCACATAAATATGACAGTTGCCAGCACCTGTCTCTAGTACTGGTACAGTGGCTTCATTTACTACTAAATCAATAAGTGCTTTTCCGCCACGAGGAATTAATACATCTAAGTATTCTTTTAAATGGAATAATTCTTTGACAGTTTCACGATTCGTATCCTCGATTAATTGTACAGCGCCTACAGGGATAGACGTTTTGCTAAGTGCACGATGAATACTTGCCACAAGTGCTACATTAGAAAATTTGGCAGAAGAGCTACCACGTAAAATGACTGCATTACCTGTTTTCAATGATAATGTTGCCGCATCCACTGTAACATTAGGTCGCGCCTCGTAAATCATCCCGATAACGCCAATAGGCACTAGACGCTTTTCAATCAATAGTCCATTATCTTTTTCTATTCGCTCTAAAAGACTACCTACTGGATCATTTAATTCAACAAGTAACTGAATAGCACTTGACATAGCTTCCACTCGTTCTTTGTTTAGCATGATGCGATCAAGTGTAGAAGCGGGCATTCCTTGTTGCTTGCCATGAGCTAAATCCTTTGCATTTTCAGCAATAATAGTATCTTGGTCGATGATTAATTGCTCAGCAATTTTTGTGAGAGCCTCATTTTTTTCACAAGTTGTTTTAATATTTAAAATATAGCTGGCGGCTTTTGCTAGCTTTCCTTTTTGTTGAACTTCACTTGTCATGTGAATTCCTCCTTAATTTGTTTGAATTTTTAGCCATTTATCTCGGTGAATGACCTCAATAGGATAGTTCGCTAACTCATCTGTACGTTTTCCCATCGCATGTGCTAACTCTAGGGAAGAATATAAGACCTCACCACGACCAAGCAGTCCATTGTCACTGTAGACCTCGACAACGTCTCCATTTGCGAAGTCACCTTCGACACGGTATACACCAGCGGGTAACAAGCTTTTCCCATTTGCCAATAGTGCATGCTCAGCACCGCTATCTATAAAAATTTTACCAGATACTTCCGTGAGTGCAATCCACTGTTTATTATTTGTTAAAACAGCAAGCGCATCATGCTCAACATACGTACCATCACCACGGCCTTCTAGTATGTCTACAAGCTTTTTAGCACCGTGGCCAGTTCCGATAAAAACTTTGACGCCTGCATTTAAAGCTGCTCGAGCTGCAAGTAATTTAGATTCCATACCACCTGTACCGACCTTCGAGCCTGCACCATCTGCAAAACCTAGCATTTCATCAGATACCTCTGTTAATCGATCAATGCGTTTGGCCTCTGGGTTTTTATTTGGATTGGCGTTATACAAGCCATTGATATCTGTTAAGATAATGAGCTGATCGGCATGAACGAGACCACTTACAAGAGCCGATAACATGTCGTTATCTCCAAAGGTTAATTCGCTAACAGATACCGTATCGTTTTCGTTAACGATTGGCAGTATAGAGCGCTCTATTAATTCTTCAAAAGTGGCATAGGCATTTTTATAGCGCTCCTTTTTTGAAAAATCAGTACGTGTTAATAAAATTTGAGCAGGTACAATATCATAAATACTAAATAAAGCATTGTAGGTTTGAATAAGTAAACTTTGCCCAACTGCCGCTGCAGCTTGTTTACCTTTTACTGTAACGGGTCGGGAAGGGTACCCTAGCTGTTTAAAGCCTGCTGCAACTGCACCTGATGAAACAAGCAATACTTCATGACCGTCTTTTTTTAATTCAGCTATCGCTTGAACATGGTCCATTAAACGTATTTTATCAATTTCACCTTTTGCATTTGTTAAGGAGCTACTCCCAATTTTGACGACGATTCTTTTTCTTTCCATTGCAATACCTCCAATTCGCCATTACATTTGCATTATGATTTAAACTTTAGCAGCTGCTAAGATTCGCTAAAAATTAAAAATAAAAAGCCTTTTCATCCTAATAAATTAGGACGAAAAGGCCGCTTTCCGTGGTACCACCTACATTGAACGTCATTGACATTCCACTTTACCTCATAACGCTTGAGACTGCGCCTAGTTTAGCTAGGACGTTTTACGAAGTAGGTTCTTTAGTCTTTCTTGTACAATGCCTTACAGCCGATGGGCATCGCTCTCTGATCAAGCAGTTTCTAGGTACTAGTCTTCGCCGCTGTTATTTTAATAATTGAATATCTTTTTGAATGATGTCTCATTCCTCAAAAAGTAATTGAATAAAGAATGCACTACTTTAGCAAGTCTGTCAAGCTGATTAGGAATGTTAATAAAAAGTTTCGAATAAATTAGTAGGTAATACTGAACAATCGAGGGTACGTTGAGAGGAAAACACAACTTTTTTAATTGTACCACCAGATTGCGACTAATAGTGGGAGCATCGCTATAACAATTACGAAAAAGCTCCATAATATTTGTTTTCCTGAAGACATATTTTTTGGTTTTATACTCATTTGTTCATATAGTTCGTTGATGGCACGTTGTTCTTTAGCATAAAGCATGGTTTGAAATTCATCGTAATCTTGAATATAGCTTGAGGGAGGGCGAGGGCTAAAACGTAAACTTCGAATATCATCAGTAATCTCTTTTTCACCCATAAAATAAGTAATAACTGGTGCTAACCCTGAATTTTGTGCAGCTTGTACTTCGATATCATGTGTTTTCATTTTATAATAGACATTTCCTTGCTCGTCTTCATATTGCTTTACAATATCACTTACTGCCATCGACAAACACCTCTTTCTCCAAAACAATACGACTTTTACGTTATGATAATATTTATTATAATGTATTAAAGAAGAAAAGTGTTGCTTAAACGAGCATAATCGCTTAGAGATTTTTTGTAAAAATTTAGAAAAAGCAAATCACCATGTAGTATAATGGAAATAAAATCATATTATAATGGTTCTTTTCTAAAAGTAATTGTTCATTACCGAAAGTTGGGTGTGACATTTTGTAAAAACGTATGTTATGTTGATGAGCCTATTAAAAATATGGAAAGAAGGGGTAGTATTGACGTTTTCAATGTTATTGGCGTTTTTAGGGGCAGCAATTATTTTAACATTAATGCCAGGACCAGATAATTTATTTGTTCTTGCGCAAAGCATTACACAGGATAAAAAGGCGGGTATAGCGACATCACTTGGTCTCTGTACAGGCTTGCTCGTTCATATAGGAGCGGCTGTTCTAGGAATCTCAGCTATTATTTATCAATCAACAGTTATTTTTTCTATTGTTAAGTTTGCAGGAGCAGCGTATTTATTGTATTTAGCTTGGCAATCGTTTCGCGCGAAAGGTGATCCATTCACGCTGGAACAGCAAAATGAACAAGCCTATATGACGTTATATCGAAAAGGTATTTTAATGAATATTTTAAATCCAAAAGTTTCTTTATTTTTCTTAGCACTATTGCCACAGTTTGTAAATCCTTCTAATGGTCATGTAGGTTTACAGATGTTAATTTTGGGTATTGTATTTTTAGTACAAGCGCTTATACTATTTTCATTATTTAGCATTTTTGCCGGTAAAGTTAGAAAAGTAATTATTGGTAAGCCTGCAATTGCTAAACGATTAAATATGATTCAAGGCATACTTTTCACTTTTATTGGGATACAAATAGCGCTGAGTAAACAGTAAAATGGGGGATTTTCATGGCAATTTTACATATAACGTTTAGCTTATCTACACAGGGTTCGATAAAACACGCGATACGACAGCATCATTTACAACGAGATGAATCAGTGCTTAGTGTCAATGAGATTTTCTCGATTGGTCCACTAAGCAGCGCAGAAGAACGAAAAAACTGGCTAGCAGCTCATATCTTTAGGGACAATGAAGAACGTGAATTGTACGAGGATCTTCAACAAGCATGGAAGAAAAAAATTGCAGGTTTACCGTGCGATGTTGATGTCTGGGTTTGGTACAGCCAAAGTACTCATGAAGAGATTGGGTTGCGACTTGTTATGAGCGAGTTGATCAATAAATGTAGTATGGTATATGGAATTGATGCTACAGAGGGCTTAAAGCGTGTACAGCCAAACATGAAGATTCGTCAATCAGGTGAACTTGCGTCAGACTTGCTAATGAAGCTCCGTTCTGAGGCTAAGCGGTTTTCTATTGATGAGTGTCAGGAACTTGCAAAGGAATGGGAAGAGCTAAAACAAAACCCTAGTACACTACGAATTTGGCAAGATGGAATTGTACATGTAGCGGAAGACGCATTGGATCCTATCATTATGGAAAGTGCGGAAAGAGCACATGCCGAACTAAATGAAGAATGGCTTATACCGATGCGTATCATCGGTGAAACAATTGGTGCAATTGATGACTATATAAGTGAAGAATTTGTGGAAAAACGCTTGATGACCCTTGCAAAGCAGGGACTTTTTGAGATCGATGGAAATACAACAGATATGTATTCGTATCAAGTAAAATATGTAGGAAAGTAATAATAAAATGCTTTGCAGTAACCACCTTTCGTATGAAGAAGGTGGTTTTTTGAGTTGAAGAAAATTGTCTTGTAGTGTACCTCATAAAATGAGAAAGTACTCATGTTTTGAGCTCTTAAATAGGGACTGAAAGAAAGCTTGGCAAACTGAAGGAAACACCAATAATTATGCTTGCTGCGAGAGATAGCATTATGAATCGAATATTGTATAGACCCCTTATTGCTAAAAAATAAATGATAATTTTGGTTTTTATTTAGAGAAAATTTACTTTGTGGATATAATAGGTGTAATGAAAATCACCAACAATATGAAATAAATTAAGTTTAAGGAGGAAGAGTATGTATAATGAACTTCTCAAAGTAGGACCGATAACCATATATGGGTATGGATTATTGATTGCACTGGGCATATTCCTTGCATACCAACTCATTGTTTATCGTGCTAAAAACCGTCAGTTTGAATTATCACAGAATTGAGCTTCAGGAAGCCCACTGCTTTAGCTGTGGGAGTAGTCAGATGTTTATTCTTTGACAGTGTGGGGATTGATAGGTGGTTTTACTGGGGCAAAGCTTTTGTATTGGATTACTCAATTCCCAAATATCATCAAGAATCCTAGCATTATTTGGAATATCGGTGAAGGATTTGTTGTTTACGGTGGAATTATTGGCGGGATTTTGGCCGGTTTCATTTATTGTAAACTACATAATATTAAATTTTTGCAACACCTTGATCTTTTTGTCCCCTCAATTGCACTAGCTCAGGGATTTGGAAGGATTGGCTGTCTACTTGCTGGCTGCTGCTATGGAGAAGAAACACATAGTCCGTTTGGAATTACTTTTCATAACTCAGAAATTGCACCGAATGATATTAAATTAATACCTACACAAATTATGGAGAGTGTGTTTAGTTTTACATTATGTATTCTTTTGCTTCTATTAGCGAGAAAGACTAAAAAACCTGGATTAGTTTCTTGTGTGTATTTGCTTCTTTATAGTGCAGGTAGATTTGTAATTGAGTTTTACAGAGGTGATGTAATTAGGGGACAAGTAGGTATATTTTCAACTTCGCAATTTATTGCATTACTTATCGTCCTTGTGACTAGCCTAGTATTAGTTTTATCACAATACCATAAGAGTAAATATACAGGTAAAAATGCATAACCATTTGAATATTTAAAGATAAGCGAGTAACAAATACGCAGAACTGAAATTGTTACTCGCTTTTTTGCTTTAGCTCGTTTATTAATGAATGATAGGGCTGTCAATTATTTTTATCGTAAAAATCGAATACAAATTGTTGAAATTGCCGTGCTGAAGGTGGAAGATATCGATTTTCAATCCAAGCCATACCTATTATCCGTTCACAAACCATATCCTCTACACGAATTTTAGCTAATTTATTTGGATTCAAGTCTTCGTCAACAGGCAGTAACGACACGCCGAGGCCAGCACCTACAAAACCAGCTACGGTTGATACCTCATCACCTTCAAAAGTAATCTTCGGTTTGATACCTGCAGCATTTAATAATTTATCAGCTGTACGGCGCAATGCGTAACCCTTTTTCATCAGTACAAAATTCTCATGTTCAAGTTCCTTCATTTTAATGCTTGTCCGGTTAGCGAAGGGATGGTCAATCGGCACCATAATATAAAGCTCATCACGCCACAGCTCCTTCCAGCAAACAGGGGGCTCCGTGTCGATCGATGCAAGTAAACAAAGGTCTAACTCTCCCGCGAGTAATTGCTTCAATTGGGAATGTGAGTAATTTTGTGTAAAGTGAAAGCGTATATGCGGATGGTTCTGACGGAAAGCGCGAATCAGGTCAGGTACGATGCTAGTCCCAAGTGTATGTAAAAAGCCGAGTGATACATCTCCTAGCTCTGGATTATTGAGCTCCTGTAATTCTAGAACTGCTTTTTCATATTCCTTACGCATGCGTTGGACACGATACAAAAAAAGCTCGCCATATCGGTTGAGCATAATCGAACGTCCTTGTCGGTCGAACAAGGGTACTCCTAATTCCTCTTCAAGCTTTGAAATCGAACGACTTAATGCTGGTTGAGAAATTGCTAATGCTTCAGCTGCACGAGTCATATGCTCAAGCTTTGCTACTGCTACAAAATATTCTAATTGCTGCCACTCCATTTTTTCACCTCAATTCCCGTTATTTTGAGTTAACTGCATTATAACGGTAAAAGAGTAGGAAGTATAGGCACATCAAATGAAACTTTAATCAGTGGGGATTTTCCCGCTGATTATTAGTCTTCATCAATCGGATATTACGGGCAGTTCATCTCTTTACTTCGCTGAATTTTAGGTAGTACTCTTGTACCTGTCACTTCACTTTCCGTACAGATAAATTACTGACTGTTAATGCGGGATGAAAAATTTTTTGAAAAATGAAAGCACGTAAAATGAGGAATGAAAAATAAAAGTAGCAGAAAGTGTGATATAACAGCCATTAACCTCACATCATTAATGCACAAAAGACATTAATATGATAAAAACTATAAATTGTACATTATGAATAAAGGGTGTTAAGATAGACACATAAATTACACAATTACAAGTTTCCGTGAAGGGGATATTATAAAATGAATTTATCAAAGCCACAACCTCTAACAATTGAGGGAGGCAAAAAAGCCGTACTATTACTGCATGGATTCACAGGTAGCACAAAAGATGTGAAAAAGCTAGGTGAATTTTTATCAAAACGTGGTTATACAGTTCATGCACCGATTTATAGTGGGCATGGTGTAGAACCAGAAGCATTACTTGAAACAAGACCAGAAGACTGGTGGAACGATGTTGTGGAAGGTTATAACTTCCTAAAAAGTAATGGTCATGAAGAAATCGCGGTAGTAGGAATTTCACTTGGCGGCGTATTTTCGTTAAAAGTAGCAGAGACGTTTCCTGTGAAAGCATGTGTTGCCATGTGTGCACCAATAACACGCGATAACTCAAAAGGCTTATTTACACGTTTATATCATTACGCTCGTTTATATAAACATTTTGAAAATAAATCAAAAGATCAAATTATTTCAGAATTACATGAATTACGTATTACACCTAAGGATTCATTAGATGGTGTGACACGTTTAACAACAGAAACACGTGATGACTTATCTACAATCAAAGCACCTACATTAGTATTACAAGGTTCATTAGATGATGAGCTTTATCAAGAAAGTGCGCCATTCATTTTAAATACTGTGGAAACTGATGATAAAGAGATTATTTGGTATGAAAATTCTGGCCATATTATTACATTAGATAAAGAGCGCGATAAAGTGTATGAGGACGTATTTAAGTTTTTAGATCATGTAGAGTGGTCTGTCGCAAACTAAGGAGCTGTCAACAGACAGCTCTTTTAGTTTTGTCTACTTAAAGCTAAGAACTGTACAATTAACGATTATAAAAGAAAAAACTATTGTTTTTAAAATAAATGCCTGATACCATAGTGGAATTGTAGAAAGAAATCACTTCGATTTAAATTATCGCAATAGATTAATTTCGCCTGTACCTGGCGCTACGCTTTCGGTACAAAAGACATTTGTAGCTGGCGCTACGCTATCGCTACCAAAACACTTGTACCTGGCGCTACGCTTTCGGTACAAAAGACATTTGTAACTGACGTTTCACTTTCGCTACCAAAACACTTGTAGCTGACTTTGCTTTCTCTACAGAAAATAATTGCAGAAAGAAGTTAAATACATCTAAGGAGTACATCAAAATGCAACAGAAAATACCTTTTTCAACATATGCAGTCATTGGTACAATGCTTTTCGGACTGTATTTTGGAGCAGGGAATCTTATTTTTCCAATACAGCTTGGACAATTAGCAGGGACCAACTTTTGGTTTGGCCTAATTGGATTTTTAGTAACAGCTATCGGTTTACCGTTTCTAGGTATTTTAGCTATTGGTTTATCAGGTAGTAACGGTTTGCGTGACTTAGCGAGCCGTGTTCACCCATTATTCGGTGTCATCTTTTCATTAGCCCTCTATTTAACGATCGGTCCTTTTTTTGCGATTCCACGTACAGCGACAGTTCCGTTTGTTGTTGGCTTTGAACCTTATATACAAGCCGAGCATACAACACTTTTACTTGCTTTATTTAGCTTCGTATTTTTTGCCATCGTTTTTTATTTCTCATTGAACCCAGCGAAAATTATGGATTATATCGGAAAATATTTAACACCAGCATTTTTGATTGTGTTATTTATTTTAATTATTATTAGTATTGTAAAACCGATGGGACATTTCCAGCAGCCAATCGGGGATTATATTGATTCAGCATTTATGACAGGCTTTAAAGAAGGCTATAACACAATGGATGCATTAGCCTCATTAGCATTTGGTATTGTCGTTATTAACGCAATTAAAAGCGCAGGAATATCAGATAGAAAGGAAATTGCTAAAGCGACGTGGAAATCTGGTATTTTTGCCATGGCATTAATGACGTTAATATATGGTTTAATAACGTACATGGGGGCATCGAGTATTGATGCTGTTGGTACATTTGATAACGGTGGCTTAATATTTGCTGCAGTGGCAGATCACTATTTTGGATCATACGGGGCTATTTTATTGGCAGTTATTATTGTCCTTGCTTGTTTAAAGACAAGTATTGGCTTAATCACATCTTGTAGTGAGTTTTTCCACGAAGTGTTCCCGAAAATAAGCTATAAATGGTTTGTTTTCTTATTGTGCGTTGTGTCATTTACAATTGCCAACTTCGGATTAACGAATATTATTAAGTTTGCCATTCCAGTGCTAATGTTCTTATATCCGTTAGCAATTGTCTTAATTGTCCTTGCATTATGTTCATCACTATTTAAAATTAAGCAAACGGTCTATGCGATTGCTATGATTTTTACAATTTTTATTAGCATCATTGATGGTTATAAAGCGTTAGTGGGTAACATTCCTGCAGCGAAACTAGGTTTTTTTGATGCGATTGCAAAAGCTTATTCGAACTTTTTACCTTTTTACGACATGGGCTTAGGATGGATATTACCAGCGTTAATTGGTGCTTTTATAGGATACTTATTCCCAGCAAGGAAAGCCTAAAAAATTAAAAATACCACAATCATTGGGTTGTGGTATTTTTGTTTTGAGATTTATTCACATACTGGCGTAAAGCTTGTAATAATGCAGTTTTCTCCAATTTAGCCCATTTGTAAATATTGAGGCATTTTAAGCAATTATAGTTGATAATTTTAACACTGATAATGATTTTTTCGGTAACAATTATAATTTATTTGGTTAAATTAACCATATAAGAATGTTATTATAATTGTAGTGAATTTTGAGGAGAGATATTATGAAGAAAAAATTATTGCAATCTTTCATGTTAGTCCTAGTGCTTTTTTTGATAGCCTGTAGCAAAGAAGAATCCAAGGATTCGATTGGGGAAGTTTCGGAAGGTATTTCAAAAGCGACAGTAATTAACAATGTACTTGAACAAACCATTACAAGCTATAAAATGAAGACAGAAGCAACTATCGGAGCTAAAACTATAGGATTTAAAAATGAACAATTAGAACAAACTCACACAATGGATATGGTAGTTCAGAAGGAGCCTCTTCTTATTTATTATAATTACGTTGATCCTGAAGATGTGACTGAGGCTTATATTGATATTGATAGCGAATTTTACAATGTTAATAATAACGAACGCTGGTACAAGATATCTGTATTAGATATGGATGAAAAGCAAGAACTAGTAAGAGATGGATATTTTTTAGGCGATATTAAGAGAATGCTGGAATTTGAAGACATATTTCAACTTCAGTACAGAGAAGATGAGTACATATTGATTGCCAAAGTGACTGATTCATCAGATAAAAAGAGTCTAGCATTTGTAACAGATTATGTTGAAAATACTATGAAAAGGGAATTGGAAACAAAGCACCTAAAGACAAAGATTAATGAAGTCAAATATACACTAATATTCAATAAAGACTTTTTATTGAAATCATCTAATATTATTGCGAATATAAATTTATATGAAGAAATTGGAAATTCGAATGTGATTTTAAATTCTGATACCGTTTATTCGGATGTAAATAATGTGAAAAATTTAGTTATTCCTGAAGAAATTAGTAGGAACGCCATTAAAAAGGAAGAACTTTAAAACACACAATTCTGGAACAATCGTACTAATTATGAAAGAAGGCTGTTCTATTTTTTAATAGCTAGAAACAAGTATCATTTTGTAATCATCTACAATTTATGAAATGTTAAATATGAAAGAATAATACTTTGTTATGTTGAATTTCTTCAGCATTTATGAAATACGTGTTTATTTACCTGAAGGAATTAGAAAATATAGAGCATTTCAAACGAGAACTTAAAATATAGTTGAATACTATAATTCGAAACGGATAAAGACCAAATACAAAATGAGTTCGATACAATATCGAACTCATTTAAACATACCAACTAATGAAATAAACTTGACTAACTTTTTGAGATCACAATTTTCTTTCAGATGTGCTAAAAACGAAATTAGTAAGCTGTCCAACCACCATCAACAGCAATTACTTGTCCGTTGACAAAGCTTGCTTCATCTGAACCAAGGAATATAGCAAGCTGAGCGATTTCTTCAGGTTGTCCAGCTCGTGGGTTAATGGACAAACCTAGTGATTGGCGAGCTGCACCTGTTTGACTCACATTTGTCATGGAAGAAGCAATGTTTGTGATCACTGCACCTGGTGCGATACCATTACAGCGAATATTTTTATCTGCATACATAAAAGCTGTGTTTTTAGTGAGACCAACAACAGCATGCTTAGAAGCAGTGTAGGCAGCCCCAGCACGAGCGCCATATAGGCCGCCAGCAGATATGTTGTTAACAAAGACACCATGTCCTTGGGCAAGGAAAATCTCTGTTGCCATACGCATCGAACGCATTACGGCAGTTGTATTTACCGCAAATACTTTGTCCCATCGTTCATCAGAAACTTCACCTACTGGCTCCATGCCATCCATAATACCAGCATTATTCACTAAAATATCTAATTTACCATAAGCATTTTTTGTTTCATCAAATAAGCGCTGTAAGTCTTCTGTTGATGCAACATTTGTTTGAATAGCGATCGCTGAGCCACCAGCTGCTTCGATACCTTCAACAACAGCTTGTGCACCTTCTAAATTTAAGTCAGAAACTACGACCTTTGCTCCTTCTTTTGCATAGCCTTCTGCAATTGCTTTACCCATACCAGACGCTGCACCTGTTACGATGGCTACTTTACCTTCTAATCTCATCACAAAAACCTCCTATAATTTATGTTTATTCACCAGAGTTTGTCCCAGTGATTTCGAGGATATAATATGTTAAATATTGAATATGTGTTCATTAAAATAATATAATAATTTTGTAAGCGATTTCAATGCGCAAAATACTAAGAACTGTTCAGTAATCAACACATTTAGAAACATCTGTTTAGTAAGGGGGAAAAAATTTGAGCGCTAACGATTTAAGAGTTGTCAAAACGAAGCAAGCATTACATAATGCTTTACTAACTTTATTAAGCGAGAAACCTTTAGAAAACATTACAATCGCAGAAATTTGTCGGGTGGCAAAGGTGAATAGAGGTACCTTCTACTTGCACTATGAGCAAAAGGAAGGGCTATTTGAGGAATACTTTCAGGAAATTATGGAGGATTTAAATAATTCCTATGAGGAACCGTACCGTGCAGTAACAACATTGGATAAAAACCAAATAGATCCAAATACTATTCGTATTTTTCATCATATTGAGCGCTTTAAAATGTTCTATCGTATTGTTTTTTCTAAAAATGTGCCACTGACATACTATTACATGTTATTTGATGGAATTTTCGCTCTGCTAAAAAGAGATATCACACTTCATAATAAAGTACATGATGAGATATCCATTGAGTATTATAGTGCTTATCAAGCAAACGCAATCATTGGCCTAATCATTCAATGGTATCGTCAAGATTTTGTGGATAGCGTAAGTACCTTGAATAAACAACTTGCGGCTATTTTGCGAATTGGTGAATAGTATTAAAGGACTCCTCGGCAAAGCGAGGAGGTGATTTCCGTTCCGACTGGACGCTTTGTTGCTGACGCTTCGCTGCAGGGTCTCATCTGTGACGCTAATCCCAAAGGCGTCGAATGATATAACCGAAAGTTAGTAATAGCGTCAGGACAAATGTTTACTATGCAACAATATAAGAGGAGGAGGTGGCTCGACTCTCACCCACGGGAAAGCGATAGCCTAGAACGGAAATCACCTTTATTTAAAGTGCCGCATCTTAGCGAAGGTATCTTCACTGTTTTATGATTTTACTACAAAAGCGATGTACCAACTCATCATTAGTACATCGCTTTTTTTGACAATATTATTGAGCCGTGGCAGGGGAAATTTGCTCGCTTTCACTCTTTACTTTTGATTTTTTTAAAGCAACGACCGTCGCAGAAATGCCCAGTGTTACAGCTATGATAATTCCTAACGAGCTACAATCACTCATTAAATTATCAGTGCTTCCACCAAAAATAATGATGAAATAGCCGTCAGCTCCATAAGTAGCTGGGAGAAGTGACGCTAGTTTATTGTAAAAATCAGATAGCATCGCTTGTGGAACAAGAGCACCTGAAGTAACAAGCTGCATAGAAAGAGCGCAAATATTAAAAATCATACCCAAGTTACCAAAAATGATGATAAAGGCTTGTGCTAGGGAGAGGAAAGCCCAGAACATTAATGCTTGAAAAAGGTATACTGTTAAAAAATTTACTTGACTTGAAATATTAAATAGATGCATTAAGCCAATCGTTAATAGCGGAAGGGCAAAGGCGACACCAATATTAATAAGCTGTCTTGCTAGGAACAATCGCCACTTCGAAATTGTATCTTGCACAAGTTGTGCAGCCTGCTGATGCTGCATAATCATTACCATTGCACCAACGAATGACGAAATAATAACCATCAATGGCACAAAATTCGCAGCAAACTCTTCAACATTATTTGTTTTAATAATAGTAGAATCTATCGCATGATCCTTTACACTCATAATTGTTGTAGCAACGGCTTCGTTAATTTGTTGTGCTGTATTTGGCTCCATTGGAAGCTGTGAGAACTTTTGAGAAAATGCCTCAATGGTTTTGCCTTGCTGTAAAGGATAAATATTATGGTTAATTTCCTCTGTTGCTTGTTTTGCTACTCCATCCATCATATTTTTTGCGATGCTTGCATTTGCTTGATTGATAGAGTAAATAATTTCAGCCTCTTTACCTGCTTGTAATTGACTCGTAAAGTTGCTTGGAATATGAATAATCATATGGATATTACGTTGATTTAATTCTTGCTCAGCTCTGTCTAGAGAGGAGTAATTTTCTATTGTAAAAGGTAGTTTTCCTTTTAGTTCATTTGCTACTTGTTGCCCCATCTCAGTATCTTCGCTAATTAGTCCGATCTTTAAATTTTCTGTTCTGTCATTTACACCATCATAGGCAGTCATCCATACGGAAAAGAAAATCACCTGGAATGCAATTGTAATGACAATGCCAATATAAGTTTCTCGAATTTTAAATAAAGCTTGTAACCCTTTCATAAAAGACCTCCTATAAAGTAAGTACTTACTTGCATTGTAAGGAAAAATTTTTTCTAGGGAGTCAATCCCCTAGAAAAAATTGAAATGCTCGTTTTTAACAATTCTTCAGTAGGCATATTAGAAACAATTGTTCCTAAGCGTGCCCGTGACATGAAATGACCAAAATTAATAGCGATAAGAGATAACGCTGCTGCTTCAAAATCAATCTCTCTAATTTTTCCTCTTTCATACATTTCCTGAAAATAATGAATTAGCTCATTTTTAATATGAAGAGGGATATTAGCAATCTCTTCATTAATTTCCGGAAACTGCATCGCTTCCTTAAAACCAATCATTACAAAGTCTTTAATAGACATTAAAAAGTTGAAATGCTTTACAGAGAAATTTAGTAAATCCGTTTCCAATTCCCATGTAACATTTTTATTAATCTCTTGCTGTAGAAGAGGGAAATAGGAAAATTGCTCAATAATGGCTTTCAAAATGCCGCGCTTGTTGCCAAAATGGCGAAAAATTGTTACTTCATTGACCCCAGCTAATTCAGCAATTGCTTTAGTTGTTGCAGCAGTATAGCCCTTCTCACTAACGAGTTGTAAAGCTGCATCTATGATTCGTTCTGCGGTACCTTTTGTAGACAATAGAATTCTTCCTTTCGTGCAAGTAATTACTTACATGCTAGCATAGAGAAATTCCATGTGCAATAAAAATATTAACAGACAATGGAAATCAGTAATGTTTGGATGATAAGAGGAAATGCTCGAATAACCAAGAGAAGAATAAGAACCTCTCGAGTAGCCAGGGAAATCTCAGATGAAACCAAAAATCACTCAAGGTGAATCAAAACAACAACATGGTGCTACACTGCTAGTATGAAAAGTTTTAATAACTTTTTATGGAAAAAATAACATTGACAACTATATCGTTGGCTGATATATTTTTAGTATATCGTATGGCGATATATTGTTAGACGATATAAAAAGGGGGATTTGTATGACTCAAGAACATCCGCCATTAACAGAAGGCGTTTATTATATTTTATTAGCTTTATTTGACACAAGACATGGTTACGGCATCATGCAACTAGTAGAGGAAATGAGTGATGGTCGTGTTCGGCTTGGAGCGGGGACGATTTATGGAGCTATCAAAACTTTACTCGAGCGAGGATGGATTGAGGCGCTAGATGGTGATGGACGAAAAAAGGAATACATCATTACAGAGAGTGGAAAAAGAGTGGTTGAATACGAAATTTTGAGATTAAGGGAACTTTTTGACAATGGCGTCCGTATAACGAAGGAGGATGGAACAAATGGATAAATATCGATTGGCCGTTAACCCGTATGATATTGAGAAATGGGTTAACGATATGGCAAGCCAAGGTTGGCATTTAAAAAAGTTCGCTTGGATACGTTTTACGTTCGAACGTGGAGAACCAGGTAGTTATATTTATCGGCATGATGAAATGGAGCGAAATGGTGCCTCATATGAAGACGAATACTTAGATTTTCTGAGGTCCTCAGGAATTGAACGGGTAGATCGTTCTGGCAATCTCGTCTTCTTTAGGAAACCAGCAAATGATGGACCTTTTGAACTTTACTCTGATAAGAAAAATAAAATGAATAAGCTGTCCCAAAGAATTTCGCTGCTACTATCGCTTATCCTTCTTAATTTGGCTATAGGACTAATTGGTCTGAGTGGGATTTTTTCAGCACAGGCAATAGACTGGATTAAATTATCAATGAATATCACTAATATTCTTGTAGTCGTGTTATTTTCTATACCATTATTAAAACTTGTGCGTGTGCGCAATAAATTGAAGAAGGATTTGGATCTGTTCACAGATTAGTATGGGAGACTGTATGGCTGAAAAATGGTTGCATTTAATGCCAAAAAGAAAGCTACAGTATGGGATTTCATATTTGCTTCAAAATTATTTTCCGGGAAATCAGAAAAATCAATCAATAGTTATAAGACTATTATTTATGCGTATATTTAACCAGGAGTTCGCATCAGTTTTGTATGATTAATAGAATGGAGGTGGGACTTTATGAAAAAAAGAGTGTATCGTTTTTTTCTTGATTATGAAAAGGAAGAAGCATGGGTTAATGATATGGCAGAACAAGGTTGGCATCTAAAGCGTACAATGGTGGGATACTTTATTTTTGAAAAAGGGGAACCTGGTCAATACATATATCGCAATGAACTAGTTAAAGGTAAAAAGCAGGACTACTTTGATTTTTTAGAGACGATGAATATTGAGTTTGTTTCAAAATTTGGCGTATGGGCTTATTACCGCAAAAAGAAATCAGAAGGTCCATTTGAATTATTTTCAGATAGTTCTTCGAAAATAAAATATTTAACATTAATAAGCCGCCTTTTTATTGCCGCAACATTTCTTAATTTATTAATTGGATTTATCAATCTTTATATTTTACTTGGTGAATCAACAGAAAGAATCTTATACACGGGAGTACCATTCTTAAATTTTGTAGTCGTAATAATAATGTGTACACAAATTTTGAAAGTTGAAAGACGTAAAAAAGGACTACAACGAGAATTACATATATTTGAATCGTAGGAGGAAAAAAGATGACATTACAATTAGAGCATGTCACGAAGAAATACAAAGACTTCACAGCGGTCGACAACTTAAATTTCACCATTGAAAAAGGGGAGATTTTTGGGCTGATTGGACAAAACGGAGCCGGTAAAACAACGACATTCCGAATGATTTTAGATTTACAGGAGACAACAGCTGGTACAATTACTTGGGATGGCAAGCCGGTTAATGCTATCAACCGAGATGTACTTGGTTATTTACCAGAAGAACGAGGCATTTTTCCGACGATGAAGGTAGAGGATCAGCTTTACTTTTTCGGTGAGCTACGTGGCATGAAGAAGTCTGTGTTAAAAAAGGAGATTGATTATTGGATTAGTCGATTTGAGCTAGAAGAAAGACGGAAAGATAAGGCTGAAACTTTGTCAAAAGGGAATCAGCAAAAAGTACAATTGATTGCTAGCTTTATTCATAAGCCGCAGTTCTTAATACTAGACGAACCATTCAGTGGACTTGATCCTGTGAATAAAGATTTACTGAAGGATGCTATATTGCTTTTAAAAGAACAAGGCACTACGATTTTGTTCTCCAGTCACCAAATGGATAATGTAGAGGAACTATGCGATCATCTTTGTCTATTAAAACGTGGAGTCTCTTTATTTTCAGGTAGTCTACTAGATTTAAAGAAACAATACGGGAAAACAAGATTGGCAGTACGTACAGAGTGGTCTACAACTCAATTGATGGAACTTGAAGGTGTCAAAGATATTCGAGTAGAGAAAGAGCAAACGGTACTCACTCTAGAGGATGAGAGCTATGCGCAAAGCATTTTCGAAAAGCTTTCAAATGGTAAATATATTGAAAAGTTTAGTTTAGATTACTTATCGTTAGATGAGATCTTTAAAGATAAGGTAGGTGGCAACGTTGTCGAAGTTTAATTTATTAATGAAACAGCTATACAAATCAAAAATAAAATCAAAATCCTTTGTTGTAATGACATGCATTTATATACTTGGGATGTCTGTTGCGGTTTTCTGGTCGGATATTAAAGAGCTTTTTACGGGTGATGATCATACCCAACAAATTGCGATTATCAACGAAACAACAGCAGATTTAAGCGGCCTCTTTGTATCAAATGGCGATATGGAATTTATACAAAATGAGTCAAATATATCGGCGCTTGAGAAAAAGGTTAAGGATGAAAAGTTAGATGCAATCGTTAAAATAACAGATCAAAATGATCAGCTTCACGCTGAAATTTCCACTTTCACTCCATTGAAATTAAATGATCAAGGTGCGATAAATTCGATACTGCAACTTGCTGGCCAAAATTATGCTGTACAACAGTTATCACTAACACCAGAACAAGCAACTCAAATTATGGGTGCAAAAACGATAATCTCTAATAAAAACTTAAATAAAGAGTCTAATGGTGGTAAAAGCGAAGAAGAAAAACAATCAGGGCTAGTTGTATCTTATGCAGTTGGAATTTTAATCTATTTCTTTATTTCTACATTCCTATCTATGATTACAACGGAAATTGCTACTGAAAAAGGTTCACGTGCAATGGAAATGCTACTTGTTAGTGTAAAGCCAGCTACCCATTTTAAAGCAAAAATTGCTGGTGTGCTTTTACTCGCATTAACACAGATGGGTATTATTACAGTTGTCTTCCTAATCTATGCGAAATTTGCGAAGAACGGTTTTGTTTGGGATATGGCAGCTAGCATTGTTAAAGAATTATCGATAGGTTATGTGATATACGCCATTCTATTCTTACTATTAACAATTATTCTTTACTTAATTGTAGGAGCATTATTCGGTTCTTTAGTGTCTAAAGTGGAAGAATCAGGTCAAGTATTAATGCCAGCCATGATGATTACTATCATTGGTTTCTATGTTATGATAACGGGAATGGGTAATCCAGATACACTTATCATTAAGGTATTCTCTTATATTCCATTTACGTCTGGAATGCTCATGCCGATGCGTATTGGGGGTACTGATATAGGCTTAATTGTACCACTTTTATCGTTAGGTATTTTAATCGCAACAATTATTGTGGCTTACTTATTCAGCATTTCATTCTATAAACGCAGCGTGCTGACTTATAGTTCAGGTGGCGTTATTAAGAAAATTAAAACTGTGCTAAAAGTGACAACGTGATGATTAAAGCAGCTACACTCTTTAAGATTAAGTACAAGTAATTGTATTTTGAATTTAATTAACATTTAAAAAGCACATTACTATGAAAAAATTAGTAATGTGTTTTTTTATTTTGAATGATTTATTAAGGGGTTATACATTTTATAATGACAGATTTTCCGAACGGGAAAGCCCCATCCGTAAGGTGTGGGATGAGAGTGAGAGCGGATACGGAGTGCCACTAATAACTGGAAGGTTTAGCGAGATAAACAAAGTTAATTTCAGCGTGTTAAAAGTCCAACTATACAACAGTCGAAAGGTTAAGGAAAACATAAAAAGACCTCTAAATATAGAGGTTAGGGCGCTACTAATTCAACCTTAATTCTGTCTGGGTCTTCAAAATAAACTGCATAGTGTTCTTCCCCTCCTGCAAAGGGATGCTTATCAGTATAAAGAATTTTAATACCTTTTTCTTTTAACTTTTTTGTCATATCGTCAATTTGTTGACGTGAACTTGTATGGAACGCCAAATGATTTAGACCTACTCGACATCTATGGTAAGGTATGTCCATAAATCGTTCATCTGTTTGAACGAAAACGATGTATGTTTCTCCAATCTTCCAACTTTGTCCACGATCCCATTCCTGAAATGGCTCATATCCCAATTCTTCTAATAACCACCCCCAAAAGGTAATTGACTTCTTTAAATCTGAAACATATATTTCAATGTGGTGTATTAGTCCCTGTGACAACGGATTACCTCCTTTTTACATGTTATTTTATCAGATAATTCCAGACTTTTAATTATTTATCCAGAAAACAACAATCTTCGAGAAATCAGCATTAATAATAAAAACAGAAGCAGCCTGTTTTTTTGATGGTTCTGCACTTTTAAATGTTTTATCTATTTTATTAACTAACGACTAAGCATATTGGAAATATGTTGACTTTTAATAAAACGAAAGTAGCTACTTTTTTGCTCATCTGACGACCTAGCCGGAACGGAAATCAACCCAACATTATAGGGGAAAGCCTCTGCTAATTTTAGAAAACAATGTAAAGTATTTCATTGATTCAGTCGAATTTCCTACTGAAACAAGCTATAATTTATGTAAGAGGGTGAAGATATGTTATCACAAGCAAAGATTGAAGCATTATTAAAAAAATCACCAATTCAACGCCTTGCAACACAAGAGGAGAGAGAACAGTTCTTTGTGAAGCTTGAGCAGCAGCTACCTATGAGAAATGAATTGGCTGGAATTTTAAATAATCGTAAGCGATTAAAGCTTTTTGTCAATATTTCTAATACATCTCATTATAGCTTTCAACTAGAGCATCATGAGGCTTCATATATATTAAGTGACTCTTATTTTGTAAGACTTGATTAAAATGAAACTTTTTCAGCTTAGAATCGTATGTTAATAAAAGAGATAAATCGCAGGGGGTAAAACTTTTATGTCTGAATTCGACAACGACCTATTAAAATCAAAAGATCCATTTGCATCAGAAAATCCATTATTACAACCTAATCCATTATTACAGGTGGAGCAAGAGCCAAAAAAACCAGTACTTGTTTCTGAGCAAGAGCTATCACAAATTGCTCAAAATCAACTTGCTTTAAAGCAAGATCCTGAGGTTCATGCATTAGCACAAAAAATTGATGTCAAAGACCAAATTGCTATGCTAGAGCTTGGAAAAGAAACTGCGAATGGTATTTCTACTTTTTCAGATAAAATGCTAGCAACGATGAAAACAAGTAAACTTGAGGAATCAAGTGTATTATTAAATAATTTAAATAGAATTATGGATAAATTTGATCCTCAAGATTTTGCGGAGGATAAAAAAGGTGGCTTCCTTACTAAGCTGTTTAGTAAAGGAAAGGAACAATTAGAAAAGTTTCTATCCAAATATGACAGCATGAACAAGGAAGTGGATGTCATTTTCCGTGAGGTTCAAAAATACGAAGGTGAAATGAAACGTAATACAATTGATCTTGAAAATTTATATGATCAAAACTTAAATTACTTCCAAACTTTAAGTAAATTTATTGCGGCAATTGAAGTGAAAACAGATGAAGTACGTTCATCATTACCAGCACTTGAACAAAAAGCACAAACTGGTGATCAATTAGCGGCAATGGACTATGAAACGATGGTACGTGCCGTTGATTTACTAGAACAACGTCGTTATGATTTAGAAATGGCGCAACAAGTTTCATTCCAATCTGCTCCACAAATTCGATTAATGCAGCAAGGGAATAACCATTTAATCGCTAAAATTAACTCTGCGTTTGTGACGACAATTCCTATATTCAAGCAAGGGCTTATTCATGCGGTGACGTTAAAACGCCAAAAGCTTATTTCAGACTCAATGACTGAATTAGACCGTCGTACGAATGAAATGCTTGTACGAAATGCAGAAAATATTAGTAAAAATAGTGTTAATATCGCGCGTGCAGCTGGTAGCCCAAGTATTAAGATCGAAACCATTGAAACGACATGGCAAACAATTATGTCTGGTATTCAAGAAACGAAGCAAATTCAAGCAGAAACAGCTAAAAATCGTGAGGAAGGCCGTAAACGTATTGAACGTCTGCAGCTTGAATATGAGAAACTGAAAAAAATGTAATCGAAAAGCTTCTTGCATCTCTCTTCGCAAGAAGCTTTTTTACATTGACAAAATAGAAATTAATACGATAATTAGACCAATGAAAAATTTTTTCAAAGGAAGCGGAAAAATGTTAAACAAAGCTATGCCATTACACGAACTCATTAGTGATGGAGTGAAGAAAAATCTATGAACAAAATAAATCCAACTACATTATCGTGTGCAACGTTAAAAGATGGAACACTTTCTATTGATATAACAGAAACACTGATGCTGTTATCGCAAAGTCGCTATCAAGAATTGACACATATAGCTGAGCTATATAATGCTTTACATAAAGATTTAGATGAAAAGCATCATATTCAGGAGCTGGAGCAAAAAAATTTAAAGAGACAAAATATACAGCTTATGGATGATATGCAAAAAATGAAGCAGCAAAATGCAGTCTTGCAAAAAAAGCTAATGGAATACAATTGTATCGTAGGAGAGCTGAAGGAGATCCGTAGACAAAATACAGAGCTATTAATTGAATTAAGTAAACATACTACTTTATCTAAGGAAAACCTGTCAGGTCCGTTAAAATCTATGATACGTGATATGCGGGAGCAGGGTGTTGGTATTAAAGAAATTCAGATTCGCATTAAACGTCAAATTAACCCTGATATTAGTTATAGTATGGTGCGTAAATATATTTCTGAGCTTGAATCTGAACATAAAGAGTAATGTCGATTTGTTAAAATTCGTCATTTACAGTTTCCAATCTAAGACCTATAATTAGTCTATTCTTCAAATGGAAATATAACGCAAAAACATATAGATTCAAAATAGAGTAGGAGAGTTAGAGGCAATGTCAAATGAGAAAAAAGGCGTTTTGGCGGCATTTTTAGCCTATGCTTTTTGGGGTGCATTTCCGCTTTATTGGAAATTGCTTGAGCATGTCCCGAGTATGGAAATTTTATTATCGCGTGTCATTTGGTCTTTTGTCTTTACAGTACTAGCAGTAATAGTATTTAGAATGCGCAAAGATCTTATCGCAGACTTAAAATATTTGTGGTCACACCAAAAGCATTTTTGGCAGCTTGCGGGAGCTTCATTTGTTATTTCAATGAACTGGTATTTATATATTTGGGCAGTTACCCATAATCATTTAATTGAAACGAGCTTAGGCTATTATATTAATCCCTTACTGTCAGTTATTTTTGGGGTTATTTTCTTTAAAGAAGCACTTAGTCGTGCGCAATGGGCAGCTACAGGAATTGCCTTTATCGCTGTAATTATTTTAACGATTAATTATGGGTCAATCCCATGGGTAGCACTTCTTATTGCTTTATCCTTCGCCATTTACGGTGTTCTAAAAAAGAAAATTACGCTTGATGCGACAAGAGGTCTAGCCATTGAAACGTTATTTATTCTACCGTTTGCTTTAGGCTACTATATTTACCTTTTTACAACGAATCAAGCATCATTTTTACATGTTGATGTGAAAACAGACATCCTCATGATTGTGAGTGGTATAGTGACAGCAGTGCCATTAATTTTATTTGCGAAAGGTGCTCAAAATATTCCACTCTATTTATTAGGCTTTATTCAATACGTATCACCAACGATTGTGTTAGTTTTAGGGATCGTACTTTATAAAGAACCGTTTAGTCAAATAGAGCTATTAGCATTTAGTATTATTTGGGCAGCCTTACTACTGTTTTCAGGTTCGAAAATCATTGAAGTGAGAAGAGCTCATCATAAATCAGCCTAAAAAAGGACTTGTAGATATTTTCTACAGGTCCTTTTTGCATATTCCATAAAAATTAAGCTATTCTATCTTTAACTCAGATAAAAAATGTCACGAATGAATTTCGTTTACAATGAAAGAGGAGAAACTACTTTATGGATTTTCACTATACAGTCACATCAAATAAAACGATTGAAGAAACAATTTCAGCTATAGCATTAAATTTAAAAGAACATAAATTTGGCGTTTTATGGGAGCTCAACTTGACTGAAACGCTGCATAAAAAAGGCGTAGATAGTTTTAAAATGCCTTATAGAATTCTCGAGGTTTGTAATCCGGTAGAGGCTGCGAAGGTACTTGGTCATAATGCATTAGTTGGATACTTTCTGCCGTGTAAGATAACGGTTTATGAAGATGCAGAGAAAAAGAAAATCGGCCTTCCAAAACCAACTGCGATGATAGGTTTGTTAAATGACCCAGAATTAAAATTAGTTGCTGAAAAAATTGAAAAGATTTTAATTGATGTATTAGAGAAAAGCAAATGATGAATAGTAATAAGGAACTTTACTTTTCTGCCAGCATATAGTAATATGATGTCAATCAATTAGATAACAATGATTATAAATTATATAAATGAGAGGTGCTTTTGATGAGTGCGGTAGGTTCTAAATAGGAACAACTTAATGAAGTAAATTTAATGACGACAGGGGATTTGTGTCATAAAGTGACCCCTTATTTAGTCGTGGATTTATTTCGATACCTATGAAGATACCTACAATACTTTATAAAGCGTGTAATGGTCTGAAAATGCTTCATTTTGATTGAAGTCTTTTTCACGATGCTTTTTACACATGCCTTGTAATGTAAAAGCTGTGGGATCCCCGCAGCTTTTTTGTTTTTTAATTGAATATAAAGGTTTTCAAACTATTTGTTGAGGTGTCCCTACAAAGGGAAGGACAGTTGTCGTAACCTTGGTGAGACTTCACCTAGTGCTTCACTCCAACATTAGATGTAGAACCAATTTAAAATCATTGCTATCTAATGAGTAGGTATCTTCATGAATGATTATGGAAAAATCATAGTGAGGAGAATTTAAAATGAATCATTCTACTTTTGAGAAGTTACAATACAATGAATTGAAGGATATCGTTAAATCATACTGTGTTAGTGGATTAGGTAAACAGTTATTAGATAAATTAACGCCGAGCCCAAATTTGACAGTTGTTAAAAATCGTTTGAATGAAACGACTGAGGCACGAGCGATTTTAGATGCGGAAGGTCATGTCCCGTTTTTAGGGGTATCCAATATTGACAACACGATTAAAAAACTTGAAAAAGGGATAATTTTAGACCCTAGTGAATTGGTTAGCATCTCTGACTTTTTAAGAGGCTGTAGAAAAATTAAAAAGTTTATGCTGGAGAAGGAATTTTTTGCACCAGTACTTGCATCCTATGCAAATTCGATGTCTGAATTTAAAAGTGTAGAAGAGGAGATTAACTTTGCTATTAAAGCAAATCGTGTTGATTCAGCTGCTAGTAGGGAGTTAAAGCGGATTCGCAATCATATCGAAACAACTGAGGGAAAAATTAAAGAGCGCTTAACTAAATTTTTAAATAATAGTGCCAATAAAACATATATCCAGGAATTTTTTATTAGTAAGAAGGATGATCGATACACGATTCCTATTAAGGCTTCTTATAAAAATCATGTGCAAGGGACAATAGTAGAGGTTTCGTCTAAAGGTGCAACGGTCTTTATGGAACCAAGTACAGTAGGTAAATTAAATGTGGAATTGGCCACTTTGAAAGCAGAAGAAGCGGTGGAGGAATATCAGATTTTGGCGACATTATCTGGGCTACTGATGGAAAATATCCGTGAAATCAACATCAACATGGAATTGATTAGCCAATATGATATGGTGTTTGCCAAAGCTAAGTTTAGCAAGCACATTGGAGGAGTTGAACCAAGCTTAAATGATTATGGCTATATTAAGCTCGTTAATTGTAAGCATCCACTGTTAACAGGGAAGGCGGTGCCACTTCATTTTGAAATTGGTAAAGACTATCGCAGCTTAATCATTACAGGACCGAATGCTGGTGGTAAAACCGTTGTCCTAAAAACCATTGGCTTGTTAACATTGGCTACTATGTCAGGCTTCCATATTGTTGCAGATAAAGGTACAGAAATAGCTGTATTCGATCATATTTTTGTAGACATTGGTGATAATCAAAGTATTGAAAATGCACTTAGTACGTTCTCATCCCATATGAAAAATCTCTCGGATATTATGAGGGCATCCAATAATAATACGCTTTTGCTATTTGATGAAATAGGAAGTGGTACGGAACCGAATGAAGGAGCAGCACTGGCGATTTCCATTTTAGAGGAGTTCTATCATATGGGCTGTATGACAGTGGCAACTACTCACTATGGAGAAATTAAGCGTTTCTCTGAAATGCATAGTGATTTTATGAATGCGGCTATGCGTTTCAATAGTGAAACTTTAGAACCTTTGTATAAATTAGTTATCGGAACATCTGGAGAAAGTAATGCGCTATGGATTTCTAAGAAAATGAATATACGTGAAACAGTATTGCAAAGAGCGAAGGGCTATATTGACAATAAGGATTATCATCTAGAACAAGTAAATGACAGTAAAATCAGGAAGCCTAAGATTGAGCAAGAGAGAACCAAAGCAAAGTATGACTTTAAAAAGGGAGATCGTGTGAAGCTGTTAGATCATGATGACGTTGGAATTGTTTATCAAGAAATGGATAATTTCTATAATGTTGTCGTTTTCTACGAGGGAGAATTTATAAATGTAAATGTCAAGCGTTTGGCATTAGAGCTTCCGGCAACAGAATTATACCCAGAAGGATATGATGTAGAGACATTGTTTGTGGATTATAAAGAACGAAAGCTTCAGCATGACATAGAGCGCGGTTCGAAAAAAGCCCTTCGAAAGATTCAGAAGGAAATAAAGAGAGATAAATCGAGCTAATAATATGAAGGGATTACACATAAATTATAAAATGTGCAATCCCTTTTATTTATTGAACCGAGTTAATTTGTGCTTTTATTGAATAATAAGTTTCTTCAATTTTTTGTTTATAGGGTAGATCAATTAAATACTGAGAATCCATATAGGCCATTTTGGCGATTTCGTAGGCAGTTGTTAATTCACCGAAGTGTGCATAGCAAAGAGCTTTATAAGAAAAACACTCATTAAAGCCTAATATGTCAAATGGATGTAAGATGAATGGGGGAATGTTTGTTAAATGTTCAAATGCTTCTTTAGCCTCTTCATATCGGGCTAGCAAATATAAGGATTTTCCTTTTTCCGCATAGTAAAGATTTTTATCAAATTTAATCAATCCCATATCCATAAGTGGACGAAACCGCTCTATTTCCGCTAGTGCCTTTTCATAATCATGAGTGAAATTGTTATAATAATGCGCTCGTAATGTGAAAATAAAGGCATCTACTTCCACTTGTTCCGCAAAAACTCGATACTGCTCAAGTTTTTTTATCAAATGTTCTGCTTGCTCAAAATCGTTGTCAACCATAGCACAAAACGCTGCAATACGATACATATCATCTATATAAGAGTAAAATTGATTTTTATGTGCATTGGCAATTGTCTCTTTAACGAGTTGTTTACCGGCTTCATATTCTCCGACTGCTAATTGAAAAACACTAATATAATAAGCCATTTTTCCGGCATCTCGTGAATCTAATTGATAATTTTCTTGCTCAGCTTCTTCTTTAGCTTGTAAGATACAGGAATACGCCATTTTATAGTTTCGACCTTCTGTGAATATGGCCGACTGTAATATATAGGTTTCAAACCAATGGCTCAGTAAATTAATTTCTTTAAACATGAAGCGTGCTTGTTGGAGTGGTGACTCCCATGTTGTTAATCCCATTTGATATTGTGCTGTTGCGTAAATATACAGTAAACGACCAGCTTCATAGCTAAGCGGAAGATCTTCTACATAAGGGTTAATTATCTCTATGATTTGCTGCAGATTTTCTGTATTACCTAGTTTTATTTCAGCATATATAGTCTCCACCTGCTCTAAAAGATGACGTATCGTAGAAGGTGCTATTTCTTCAAGTAATTCACTTGCTTTTACCTTTAAACGCTCCGCAATATATTCAAGACTTTCCATCGAAGGTTTGGCCTTATCATTTTCAATTTGACTTAACATACCTTTTGTTAGACGTTCACCAGCAAGTTCCTCTAATGTTAATTTTCGTTCTTTCCTTAATTTGCGAATTCGTGTGCCTAAAGAGTCCACTGCCTCGCCTCCTTTTTAAATCACGTCTTTTGTTTAATTATATTAAACTTTTTGTTGCGTGAAAAGTGGGAGGTGTGTTATATTTTGTTTAATTAAATTAAACTTTTTAATATAATTAAAAATACGGAGGGATTTTAGATGAGTGAAGAGCAAAAATATAAAAAGGCGACGTATCATTTATGGACATTCACAACCAGTAAAATGATCTCGTTGTTAGGGTCACATGTATTGTCATTTGGGATAGGGTTATATATTTTGGCACTGACAGGGTCAGCGATGAGTTTTGCGACAACTATGATATGTTCCATTTTGCCTCGTGCATTAGTCGCGCCTCTGGCAGGGTATGTAGCTGATAATTATTCAAAGAAACGCACGATTTTATTAGCACAAGCAGGAACGATCTTGACCGTTACTGGGCTACTACTTTATACAGAAATGGTCGGTCTGTCGGTTTATGCTATTTATATAGCAACTGTTTTTAATACAATATGCTCAGCCTTTTCAGGTGTAACATTTTCTTCCTCAATCGCAACACTAGTAAATCCAGAACGCCTACAGAAAGCAATGTCATTCAATCAAATGTCAGTGTCATTAGCAGCAATTGGTGGGCCAGTAATCGGGGGAATGATGTATGGATTTTTCTCCATGAAAGCATTTTTGCTTGTACATATGGTGGCCTATGTGATTGCATTTTGCTTAGAAGCAACAATGAATTTTACTCTCTATAGTACAAGAGATCAGGCTATAGAAAAGGAAAAAATGTGGGCTGGGCTTGTTAGTGGCTTTCGCTATATTAAGCTACAAAAAGTTGTTAAAACAGTAATGTGGCTTTCATTATGGATTAATTTGTTTTTCTCTGCCATTGTTGTTGGGGGGACCTATATTATTATTGAATTACTAAAAGTAAAATCAACTCATTTTGGTTTTATTGAAGCTTCAGGTGCAGTAGGTATGCTTGTTGCTTCCCTCATTTTCGCTACACGGAAAGAGGTTAAGGCGCCACTACGTTTTTCTAAAATCAGCTTATTGCTGTTGGCTAGCAGCTTAGGGCTGGCGGTTGTTCCATTAGTAACGAATTTATCCTATTTAGCTATTGTTATCTTTTATATTGTAATCTACTTTATTTTCGCTGTTTTTGAGATGGGGATTAACATGCCAATTGGGGTTTATATGCAAAGGCTGATTTCAGAAGAATATCGTGGACGCGTATTGGGATTAATGGAAACAATGGCAATGTCAATGATGCCGATTGGTATGGTCGTTTACGGCATCTTGTACGATACATTCCCAGCAACGGTTATTTTACTTGTCACAAGTGTCATTATCGTGACGATATCACTAGTTATGCTACGAACATCTGTCTTAAAAGAAGCACATCCAGAGTTTTATGAACAAAAGAAGATAGTAACTGAGAGTGTTGCTAATTAATGTAACAGCGAAATGCGCAGTTTTATCAGCGATAATAGCGGTTTTATCGGCGATTAGTGAGACTTTATCATCGATAATAGCAGTTTTACCAGCGATTCGTAACCATCTATCAACGAGATTATATAGGCAACATACAAAACCAGGCATTTCTTCAATGTTGAAGTATGCCTGGTTGATTGGTTTTACTGATCCTCAATCACAATATAAGTGGCTTTAATTGGTCCATGTACACCAACGATCAAAATCATTTCGATATCTGCCGAATTACTTGGTCCTGTTATAAAGTTAATGCAGGAAGCAATTTGTTCGCCATTTCTAACTTTTTCGCTAATCCAACGAGCCGCTTGTGTCATTCGTGGAACAATGGTACTTTTAGGAATTAAAATAATAGACTTCTCTGGTAAAAAGCTAACTGATCTACCTTTATCCTTATCACTAAAAAGTACAGCAGTTCCTGATTCTGCTAATGTAATTTCACTGATTGTAATGCCAATGTTAGCTTTTTCAGCTTGTCGAATATTTTCCTCTGGTTGCTCAGAATCCCATTCGTACAGTTGAATATTTTCTTGAGGCCATTGCTCGGTCATTAATTTTCCTAGGCCATAGTTTTGGAAACGCTCATCTTTCCATGTTATAACAGATTGACCTCCATAATTTCCAATTACTTTTTGTAAATCTGCAGGAAGATTAGCTGTATTTGTAATGACAATATCCGTATGAATATTTTTGCATTGTTCAACTAAAACCTCTAGTAACTCATCTTTTGTCGCTTCATTTAGGACGCGATCTTGAGGGTTATATTGCCATGTAGGTCGTACGATTTCTGTTTTTGGTGTACGTCCAAGCTGTTTCGCAATGTTTGCTAAAAATACATCTCTATTTTCAATAGTACCTGTCATCATTCATCGCCTCCTTTTTGGCGGTGTTTAAACCAGTCACGGAAATTATCTTTATTGGGGGCAGGAAAATCCCTTGCTTCCGTCCATGCTTTTAGTGGGCCTGGGCCTTTAGAAATTTTTTGATCTTTTGTAAATGGAGCCATTGCTGGTGAAGCCATTTTTGTCGCCATTTTATATAGGGCAGGGGAGGAAGCACCTAGACCAAAGGCCTTCATTAGTAACTTTTCCGATACAGGTGCCTTTCCTTCGTTTTCGACAATTACTTGCCGATGTCTATGAATAAGCTGATGTAATGGTATTTTGACAGGACAAGCATCTGTACAGGCGCCACATAATGTGGAGGCATATGGCAACTCTTTAAAATCTTCATAGCCACCTAATAATGGTGAAAGAACGACACCTACTGGCCCAGAATAGATAGAACCATAAGCATGTCCGCCAACATGTCGATAAACAGGGCAAGCGTTAACACAAGCTGCACAGCGAATACATTGTAAAATAGGCTGGAATTCACTGCCTAAAATATCAGAACGTCCATTATCAACAATTACTAAATGGAATTCCTCTGGTCCATCTGTGTCACCTTCATCTTTGATCCCTGTTAATGTGGTAATATAGCTTGTTAGCTTTTGCCCAACTGCGCTTCTTGTTAATAAGCTTACTAGTACTTCCATCTCTTCAAATGTTGGAACAATTCTCTCCATTCCCATTACCGTAATTTGTGTTTTCGGCAAAGCTGTTACTAAATCTGCGTTCCCTTCATTTGTCACGAGCGTAATCGAGCCACTCTCTGCAATAGCAAAGTTACAGCCTGTAATGCCAATGTCTGCTGTTAAATATTCATTTCTTAATTTTTCACGTACATATAGAGCTAGTTCTTCAGGCTTTTCGGTTTTCTCATAACCTTGTTTTTCTTTAAAAACGTCACGAATCTGCTCCTTATTTTTATGCATAGCTGGAGCAATGATATGAGATGGTGGCTCATGATCATCTACTTGCAAAATGTACTCTCCAAGATCTGTTTCAATAACTTCACACCCGAGCTTTTCTAAAGCGGCGTTTAAATCAATTTCCTCCGTCACCATAGATTTTGATTTTACAATTTTAGCAGCATTCTTTTTTTTCGCGATACTTTGAATGTAGTCCGTCGCTTCTTTCGCTGTTTGCGCAAAGTAAACATGTCCACCTCTTTTAGAGACGTTTTCACTTAGCTGATATAAGTAATAATCTAAGTTCTCCAGCACATGCTTTCGAATTTCTTCGCCGTGAGAGCGCCATTCCTCCCAATGTCCGAGCTCATCAGCTTGTTTTAGCCGACGTGTTTGTAAGCGCTCCTGTGCGCTTGACACAGCTCCGCGCATAAACGTATTTTCTAATTCTTTCGTTACACGATGATTAAAGCGTTCATCACTTGTTTTCATGGACATTTCTTTTACCCCCTCTTAGTGACAATTTAATACTTCCGCAATATGCATGACTTTAATAGGCTTACCTTGTCGATTAATTCGACCACCAATATTGATTAAGCAACCTGCATCAGCTCCGATTAAAATGTCTGCACCTGTTTCTTCAACATTTTGTACTTTTTCATTAACCATTTCTCCAGAAATATTGCCCATTTTTACTGAAAATGTTCCGCCAAATCCACAGCATCTTTCTTTTCCTGGGAGTTCTACATACTGTAGTCCTTTAACTTGATTTAATAGTTTAAACGGTGCATCTGTAACTCCGAGTAGACGTGTCATATGACAGGAAGTATGATAAGTAGCCTTGCCCTCTAAATGTGCTCCTACATCCTCGACTTTTAATATATCTACGATAAACTCTGTAAATTCATATGTTTTATCTGCTAATGCTTGCGCTTTTGGCTCCCAAACAGGATCTCCCTTAAACACTTCTGGGTATTCCTTAAACATATAAGCGCAGGAACCAGAAGGGGAGACAACGTATTCGGCATGTTCAAACGCTGTAATCATTTTTTTCATAGCATTTTTAGATTCTTTTACATAGCCACTATTGTAGGCAGGCTGCCCACAGCAAATTTGATTTTCAGGAAAGTCTAGGTCACAACCGAGCCTTTCAAGAACTTCTACTACAGCTTTTCCTACATCACCTTGAAACATATCAACTAAACAAGTCGCAAAAAGTGTTACTTTCATGAGAATCGCTCCTTTTCATCTTTATTACCCGTAATTCAACAGGTCATCTGATGACTTTGTTTTTATATTACTACAATTGTACAGATGAATAAAAGGTGTTTATTATTAATTTTCAAAAAATTCGAAAACTGCCTATAGTAAAAACTAGGCAGCTGCTGTTATTTCATAGATTCAGTTGTTTCAAAATATTGCATTAAGACCTTTTCCACATTACTTAAATGTGAAGCCATAGCATGTTTTGCGAGCTCTTCATTTTGCTGTTTAATCGCGAGGAAGATTTGCATATGTTCATCATACAGCTTTTCGCTCGTAATTTTTTTAGAGTACAACCAAATTCGACGTGTCTCTTTCATCGTTTCAATCATTAAACCTGAAACCTGGTCCAATATAGTTGTAAGTAGGGGGTTTTGAGATGCTGCAGAAATGGCCGCGTGAAATTGAAAATCCACTTTCTCTCCTAGCTCTCCATCTCCTTGTACTCGTTTCATCTCATCCAAAATTTGCAACATGGACTGTATGTCTTCTTCTGTTCGATGAATAGCTGCGCTAGCCGCTGTGCCTACTTCGATAATTTTACGTACTTCTAACAAATTTGAGATATCTTGCTTATTTGTTAAAATGGCAGTAGATAAGGGGAAATCGAGTTGATTGGATTGATTACTTTTAACAAATGTACCTGAGCCTTGTTTAATTTCAATAAGTCCCATTGCTTTTAAAGCGGAAAGAGCTTCTCGGATGGCAGATCTGCTTACTTGTAATTGTTCAGCAAGTTGTTCTACTGAATCAAGTCGATCACCCGGCTTCAGTTCGCCAGCTCTAATTTTTTCATAGAGGATTTCAGATACTTCCTCATATATTTTTTTCGGTTTAATTTTTCTTAATTCCAAGGACTACACCTCATTTATCTCTATCAATTGCTCTATTGTTTTTTTATTATACATGAAGAAAGTTAATTTACTAACTAATAACAGTAAATTAAAAAGGGTACTACAACTCTGAAATAAGCGGTAGGTAACGGCTTTACAACAGCCCACCATAGCTCTGTTCTAGTGCCTTTTGGATATGCTTAGAAGGACATAACTTGAATTGCAGAATTATGGTGAATTTTGTTGACAGATAATATAAGGGGGCGCATAATGCAAAAGTACATTAGCAAATATACTTTGATTTAATAAGGTCTGAAAATTAAATAAGTATGATAATATGATGGAACTTCACTTTTTTAACACCTTTTTGCCATGAAACGTTCACAAACAAGAAGGGCGCAATTTACAGTGATTTTTGGTACGATGGAGACAGTAACTGTAAGGAGCGAGTGAGAAAATATGGGAACTGATATTAACGTATTTTTAGCTTTAGGTGCAGGGTTTTTAAGTTTTATTTCACCTTGTACTCTACCGCTGTATCCGGCATTTTTATCATACATAACAGGTATGTCATTAGATGAGCTAAAATCGGAACGAGGTATGATGCAAAAACGTGCAATTTTGCACACCCTGTTCTTTTTACTAGGATTTTCAATCATCTTTATTTTGATTGGTCTAAGTGCATCATTAGCAGCCGAGTTCTTCCTTAATTATAAAACATTATTACGTCAGGTTGGAGCCATTTTAATCGTTGTATTTGGATTAATGATTGTGGGATTACTGCAAATTGACTTTTTAATGAAGGACCGAAAATTCCAATTTAAAAACCGACCATCGGGTTATTTGGGATCGGTATTAATCGGAATAGCCTTTGCGGCTGGTTGGACGCCTTGTACAGGTCCAATTTTAGCATCGATTATTGCATTAGCAAGTGCAAATCCAACAGCAGGATTTAGCTATATGTTAGCTTATTATTTAGGTTTTGCGATTCCGTTCTTCGTGTTATCTTTCTTTATAGCACGTATGACTTGGATTCGTACACACAGCCAAAAAATCGTGAAAATCGGCGGTTATATTATGATTGTCGTTGGTGTATTGTTATTCTTTGACGGATTATCGTATTTAACACGCATTTTACAGCCTATTTTTGGTGGATTTACAGGCTTCTAATCTGCTAAACTAAAGAGGCAATACCGTACTTTAACGTGGAGGGAGATGAACATGTGCCTACAGTTTTAGTAGTGGATGATACGCTTTTTATGCGTGTTGCAATAAGTAATATGTTTACTGAATGGGGTTATGAGGTAGTCGGCAAGGCAGTGAATGGTAAAGAAGCTGTGGCGATGTATCGTGAGTTACAACCAGATCTAGTAACGATGGATGTAACAATGCCCGTTATGACAGGTATAGCAGCAGTAAAAGAAATCATCCCTGAATTTCCAGATGCAAAAATAATTATGATTACAGCTTTAGGACAACAAAAGTTAGTCGTGGAAGCAATTGAAAGTGGTGCAAAGGATTTTATGACAAAGCCTTTCGAGCCAGAAAGATTAAAAGCTGTAGTTGATCAATTACTTGGACAAAATTGTTAATGACATTAGAGGAGGAAATTTTATGTTTGACAATATCCCTTCTCAATATTATGTAATAGGTTCAACCATAATGGCCATTTTTATGGGTACCTTTGTCATGGTTATTCGTATGCGTGCATCTAAGAAACCGACAAATGAGAAGAAAATTATCATTCCACCTATTGCGATGTCTTCAGGTGCGTTAATGTTTTTATTCGAACAATTTCGAGTGCCACCCATGCAAATCCTTGAAGCGGCAGCAGTCGGCATGGTGTTCTCAACAATCTTAATTGCCACTTCTAAATTTGAAGTAAAAGGTCAAGATATTTATTTAAAACGTTCAAAAGCATTCGTTTTTATATTAATCGGACTGTTAGTATTCCGTGTAATTGCAAAAATGATATTAAGTAGCTCAATTGACGTTGGTGAATTAGCAGGAATGTTTTGGATTTTAGCGTTCGCTATGTTACTCCCTTGGCGAATCGCAATGCTTGTTCAATTTATTAAAATCAAAAAAACAGTTCCGCTAAAGAATATTTAATAGGAAGACTACACTAGAGAATTTATCTAGTGTAGTCTTTTTTGCGCGTAGTTTGGCTGATGGATAGAGCGGTCCGAGCGATAGAGAGGCTTGGCAAAGTGAAGGATAGAAATCAGAGCGACGGAAAGAATCGACCAAACGACGGAAAGAAGAGTCAAAGTGACGGATAGAAATTAGAACGACGGATAAAGTTGCCGGAACGACGGAAAGAATCGACCAAGCGACGGAAAGAAGAGTCAAAGTGACGGATAGAAATTAGAACGATGGATAAAGTTGCCGGAACGACGGAAAGAATCGACCAAACGACGGAAAGAAGAGTCAAAGTGACGGATAGAAATTAGAGCGACGGATAGAGTTGCCGGAACGACGGATGGAGTTGCTGGAGCGACGGAAAGAATCGACCAAAGGACGGAAAGAAGAGTCAAAGTGACGGATAGAAATTAGAACGACGGATAAAGTTGCCGGAACGACGGATAGAAAGACAGAAACGACGGATAGAAAGACAGAAACGACGGAAAGAAGGGTCAAAGTGACGGATAGAAATTAGAACGACGGATAGAGTTGCCGGAACGACGGAAAGAAAGACAAAAGCGACGGAAAGATTCGACCAAGCGACGGATAGAAGAGCTAAAGCGACGGAAAGAAATCAGAGCAACTGATGAATGTGCGAGAAAATGAATATCAAAGACATTTGGAAAAATAGTATATGAATTTTGACGATTGACACACACTACACCATTGTAGTATGTTTTAATTACTACAATGGTGTAGTAATTAAAGTGAAGGGAATGACAGAGGTGGTTAATAATAAATTGTCCGAAACAGAAGAGGAATTGATGGACTTTATATGGAAACAAAATCGTAAGTTTACATCTACAGAATTATTAGATTTCTTTAATCGAGAGAAAGGGAAGCAGTGGAAGTCTCAAACCATTTCTACCTTTTTGACAAGATTGGTTGACAAGGGATTGCTGGATGTAAAAAGGGAAGGTAGATCAAATGTGTATATCCCTCTTCTTTCGCTAAAAGAGTATAAAAAGAAAGAAGCGCAAGGCCTATTAGATAAGTTGTATCAAGGTTCAGTAAAGAACTTTTTAGCAACGCTCTATGACGAAAAGGTTCCATCTGACGAGTTGAATGAACTAAAAAAATGGTTTTCTGATAAGTAGGTGTGATGATGAATGAGTGGTTAAGAATCTTGGTGACATTGTCGGTCGCTGGAAGTATCGTTCTATCACTTTCCTTTTTGATCACGTATGTGACAAAAGAGTTACTCACTGCAAAATGGAACTATTTGAGTAGAAAACTGTCTCTTTTCTTTTTTCTAGTTCCAATCTTTGTTTTCCCTGAATTACTTATCATTTTTAGGAAAACAAATAATGATATCGCTTTGGGGAATCAGACTGTAGCACTTAAAAATACATTAACTGTATCATTAACTGCTGTCCAAGTTTTATTTGCCATTTGGATTGTAGGAGTAATCGGTAAAAGTGTTTGGTCTTTCTATTCGTATCAAAGATTCAACAAGCAAATAAAAGTATCAAGTTTTTTAGTTCCAAAAGAAAGTGAAGTACACCAACTTCTTACTAAAAATATGGATCGTATGAATTGCTCGTCTGATATAGAGATTATGTATAACAAGTGTAATATAAGTCCCATTCTAATCGGGATTTTAAAACCGACTATTGTGTTGCCGATGTATAAGATTCCAAATGATGAATTAGAGATGGTTATTAAACGCGAATTGATTCATTTTAAGAAAAAAGATTTATGGATAAGAAGGTTTATGCTAATTGCAACGATTATCCATTGGTATAATCCATTAATTTATTTATTAAAAAAAGAAGTACTTATGTGGAGTGAGCTTTCTTGTGATGAAGATGTTGTTATGAAAATGTCTCATGTAGAGAGGAAAAAATATGGAGAAACAATTTTGAATATGATTGAACGATCAAATGAGCAATCTAATTCATATATCTATGGCACCACTTTTTCAACTGAACAAATGAATTTAAAAAGGAGATTGATGAAAATGTTAAAAGTTAAAAAAATGAGTAAGCCTGTTATAGCCTTATCCACTGTTGCATTATTAGCACTTGCAAGTATTGGCGTAGGAGGAGCTACATTAGCCCAAAAAAATACACCATCTATTTCAGGAGAAATTATTCAAGAAGAAAACAAAGTTGCAACATTAGTTTCTTCAAATGGAGAAAAAGAGGAATCAAAGAGAGGATTTTCCGAGTTGATTTCAGTCAAAATGTCTGATGAATCCAAGTTTACAAAAGATGAGTGGCAAAAAGTTCTCAAGCAAATTGAAAAAGGTGAAGTTCATTTAGAAGAATAATAAAAGAATCCTGTGCTTTTATAATACGGGATTCTTTGCGCATGTACGTTTTTAAATTCACATTTCCCTGGCAAAGCGAATGATAGAGCAGTCAAGTATATCGCTGAAACGGCTTTTATTGAACTGTAGGAAATTTTTCTAAAAACGCTGCACATATCATTGTGCAGCGTACCATTAATCAAACAAATGTTCATATGGAGCGATGTCAATTTGCATTTCATCTAATTTTTTGCGTAAAAATTTATGGTCGCGCTTAGGTGTTGCTTGGATATAGCCACGAATAATCAAATCATGGTTTATGGCAGGTGCCTTTTCTTCTAAAGCAAGCTCGCCAATTTTTCCTGCTATTTTTTCCTTAGCTACTTGTCTAAATAGCTCAGGCACAGGACTTACAAGTTCATATAAAAGCTCCTTCTCAGGTTGTCCCCATAAATGAATGGTTTTATCTAAATAATACTCCTGCCAATCTAAATCAGATTTACCGTCCTGCTTCGGTAATGCCTTTAAAAATTTGCGGAACATGAAAAATCCGCCTATCGCCATAAACGAAATAAGCACAACTACCCAAAATAGGATAAACCATAAAAACCAACCAGTTAACAAATCGTTCACCTCTTCGCCTTCTCTTACTCTATTATAAAAGCTTGCAGAAAAAAATCCATCCTAAATGTCCCTTTTTTAGCAATAAGTCTGTATATATTGTGTAGGAAGGGGGTGACGCTCATGGCAAAAGTCAATTTCGTAGGTGCTACACTACGCTTAAAGTATGTCGCTGGACACAATGCACAAAACGAGCCCATGTTTACAATTAAAACGTACCGCAATTTAAACGGCTCGCATTCAGCAGAGGATTTAGTAGAGGTAGCAAAGGCTATTGCAAGTCTATCTTCACACGCACTAGATAGCATTGTAAAACAAGAAACAACAGATTTATCCTAAGGGGGGAAAGCTATGACACAAGTTTTAGAGCTGCAATTTGAGACAGCAGCAGGGAAAACGACAACGATAACGATTGATGCGCCGAAGCCAAATGTAACAGCGGAGGAAATTCAACAGGTCATGCAAACGATCATCGCTAAAAATGTTTTTGATGGACAAGCTAGTGCTCTGGTTGCAATGACTGGGGCTCGCATCGTTGATCGACAAGTAAGAGAATTTGAATTAGAGATCGAATAGTCACAAAATGGTCTTTGCAGAATTTCCTGCAAGGACCATTTTCGACAATAATGGTTTTAATAAGCTTAGTGTGAAGGAGGGGTCAACATGGAACAGTGGTTAAACATGATATCAGATATCGGTTTTCCTATCTTAGTGTCGTTTTATTTACTGCACCGAGTAGAAGTTAAATTAGATGCAATCCATGATGCACTGGTTTCCTTAAAGTGAAATCGATTTCACAAAGATGTACGAAAGCTGTCACTTGAGTGTCCTTGCCAATATTTACATCGTACGATAGGATGAGGATAGTGTAAGTAGGGAGCGTGTTAAAGATGAGAAATAAAATAATTGGGCTTGTTCTACTTTTTGCATTAGCTGCAGTGCTCAGTGCGTGTGGAAATACAAAATTTAAAGCAGATTATAGCTTGGAGTTACCAGATTTTGAACATGTAGATCAACGCGGAGAAAAAGTTTCTTTAGATAGTTTAAAAGGGAAACCATGGATTGGTATGTATATTTTTACAAATTGTACATCGATTTGCCCACCAATGACCTTTAATATGACGCAAGTTCAAGAAAAGCTGAAGAAAAAAGGTGTGGAAGATTATAATATTGTTGCGTTTTCAATTGATCCTGATGTAGATAAGCCAGAAATATTAGCTAATTATTTAGGCAAATATAATGTTCCAGATGAATCAAAATGGAATCTACTTACTGGATATTCACAAAAATATATCGAACAGTTCGCAGTCAAATCAACTAAAATATGGGTGAAAGATGATCCTAACACCGACCAAGTGGTACACGGAAATCAATTTTTCTTAGTTGATAAAGATGGCAAAATCGTAAAAATGTATTCTGGGTTTGCAGATAATGCCGAGGATGTCCCTATTGACACAATTGCATCAGATATAGAAACATATATTGATGAAAATTTATAATGGATAGAAGGAAACCGTCTCAATATTATGAAGAGACGGTTTTTTTTGTGGTTCAAATTTAATCTTTTATAACTTTAGCCTCGTTTATAGTGTAGAAGGAGGGAGAGATTTTGTCTGATACAGAATATTTAGAGCAACTAATGGAACTACATACAGAGCATTTATTTCGAATCGCTTACTACTATTCGAAAGATCTACAAATAGCTGAGGATATTGTTCAAGATGTTTTTATTAAATTTTATCATCATCAAAAGCATTATGAAGAAAGAGGAGAGATGCGGGCTTACTTAGCACGTATGACCATAAATAAAAGTAAGGATTATTTAAAAAGCTGGGCATATCGGAAAATTTCAGTTCAATCCAAGCTTTTCCCTAAGCAAAAATCCGTTCTAAAAGACACGCTTATTCAACAGGATGAACAAACGATTTTAGATGAAGCCATTTTGAAATTACCGTTAAAGCAACGAGAACCTATTGTGTATTTTTATTTAGAAGATATGTCGATTAAAGAAATTGCGAAACTACTCGAAATCCCAGAAGGTACAGTCAAATCACGGCTGAAAAAAGGTAAAGAGCTATTAAAAATTGATCTTCAGGATATCGAATGGGAGGTACTGTTTTAGTGGATAAGCATACATTAAGAGAGTTAATGGATATATCTGTGCATAAAGAAGCAATTATTCGAAACGTAAAAATAAAAATTAATGAAGAACAATCTTCGCCAAAGAGACATCGTTGGTCCTATCGTATTGTCACATTGACCATTACCTGTTCCGTTTTATTGTTCGTCGCCTTGCAGCTAACAAAATATGATATTTTAAAAATGACAACTGATACTTCGCAAATAGAAGGGAAGGAAGTGTCTAAACAATTAACAGATCTATTTAACACCGAGGTCAAAGGATCTATGGTAACCTATAGTCAGTATTTTCAAACAGCTGATCGTCTCAATGACCGTAAAAACCCAAAATTTTACGAGCCTGTGAAAGGTTTTGAAGCAATGCAAGAGGTAGCCACAGTATTGGGGAATAACGTTCATCCGATTGATCCTAAGAAACTACCTTTTAAGGCCAATATACAGGAAGTTTATGCTGTAACTTCAGAAATGACTAATGGTCGCTTACAAAATCAATTGCAATTTACTTATTTACAAAAAGCATTAAGTGGTAAAGATCAACAATTTGCTATTTTTACAGTCACTAATGTAGATAGTAATCCATTAGCAAATTATGATATTACACATGATATTAGTGATTTTTTAGGCAATACTATTAAGAATGAGGGTTTAATCGGAGAAAGTCCATTATTTCATCCAATCGCTACACCTGGTAGTGGTAGATTGTCTTATTTTTACTATGACTTTGATATAAAAAATAAGAAGGTTCGTCTAACTAGTAATGAAGCCAATGAGCTTTACACTTATTATAACGGTTATGTTTTCCACGTTGGATATCAATTAGAACATGCAGATCAGGAAGATATGCAAAAGAAAATGATTGAGCTTGTAAAAGAATTTATATTGGGTAACGATTTGTAAAGTAATAATTCCCTTCACAATCTTATTAAACTAGTTAAACTTAGATTTAAGGGGGAGACAATGTTTTCAGTAGCCAAGAAAGTTGATATAAAATAATGGGGGCGTTTACGAATGAGTATGGGGCAGACTTATTTAAATGTTATTCAGAAAAGGTTTAAAAGTGTGAAAGAACAAGGCGATAAAACACTCATACAATTGGATCACGAACAACTGCATTGGGCTTTTAACGAAGAATCCAATAGCATTGCCGTTATCGTAAAACATGTTAGTGGTAATATGATATCGAGATGGACGGACTTTCTAACGACAGATGGCGAGAAAGCAATGAGAAATCGTGACGGTGAATTTACCGATAGCCTTCAGACAAAAGAAGAGGTAATGATGGTATGGGAAAAGGGTTGGCAAGTATTTTTAGACGCTTTACAAGGATTAACGGAAGCTGATTTACAAGGATTTGTAACGATAAGAGGAGAGAGGCATTCAGTGATAGACGCTATCGAAAGACAAATGTCCCACTACTCAGAACATGTCGGTCAAATTGTTTACATCGCTAAGCAACTAAAGGGCTCTGATTGGGAAACATTAAGTATTCCAAAGGGGCAATCTCAGGCTTTTACAGAGTCTATGGTAAAAAAACATCAACAATAAATAAAAAAATCGTAGCATGCATATGCTACGATTTTTTTGGATTTGTCTTCTAAGCAAAATAAAGTTGATACATTGAAGTTTCTTCGTCAATTGATTTTGTGATTTCAAAGGCTTCTTGCTGTGTTCGCTCATTAGCAATAATTTCGTACATAAATCTTATAAGAAACATTAAGTTTGCATTGCCATCTATGTAATCATCCGGTCCTAAATATGAATGGCAACCACTTTTTAAAAACGCAGTTGCTAGCTGTTTTTCACCTAAAGTACAGCCAGAGGCAATAACCTTCACATCTTTTAATTTACTATATTTTAAGACCTCTTGAGGACCGAAAAATTCACCTCGTGGTTCATTTAACTCATAAATATCTGCACCTAGCTCAGGCATGCAAAAACGTCCTTCATCCCCGTGGAAGTTTAAAATTAAATAATCTACTCGATCATCTAAATCTTCTCCAGATAAAACATCAATAAAATCATTTGGTCTTCCTATTAAATGAAGTGTTACTCGAACACCAAATGATTCGAGAACTGAGCGCAATGCAAGTGATTCGATATCACAATTAGAGCCTACTACTAAACTAACATACAAATCTGGCTTACTCATTTCTAATATTCTCCTTTATTTATACTTATGGTAATAGTATATCTAAAATTGTGAATTATAACCAAATTGATGATAAAAGCTCACTGACTATTTTTTTAAAACCGGATAGCCGTAGGAACATTTTGGTTGAGTGACTTGCTATGTGTTCATTTTTGCAATACTAATACTGCGATATAGAATTTAGAGAAGTCAAGACATTTGGTGATGTGTTTTATTTTTGTAAAATTTTTGTGTTAATTTATGATAAAAGACGCATTTCTTATGGGAAGATTGGGATATTTAGTCTATACTCAAGATGATTAATGTTAAAAGGGAATAGAGGGAGTCGTATGAGATCAACGGTAGAACGAAAACTGCAATTTTCTTTTGGTATAGTTTTAGTATTTCTATTACTAATTACTAGTATTGCTATGTACTTTTTAAATGATAATAAACAAACACTTGCGGAAATCGAAAAAAAGACGGAATTAATCAACTTGTATAATGATATTTCCTTCCAAACGGTTCGGGCAAACGCTGCCATCCGGGGGTATATGTTATATGGTAAAGAAGACATGCTCAATAATCATCTCGAAATAAGAGATACTTTACATAAATCTATTCATCGTATTGAAGAACTTGGACATAAAAATATGGACTTTGAACAGTTTTTAAAGCAGTTAGAGGAATGGGAAAAACCTATAGATGAACAAATTGTACCGCTTTTTCAAAGTGGTGAAAAACAGCAAGCGCAGGAATTGGCATTACCGATTTTAGGGAAAGGCTCGCTAAAGCTTGTTGAGTTTGGGAAAACGATGGCAACGGCTCAGCAAGACGAAATGCAGGCGCGTGTAGAGGCTACTAAGCAAAAAGGCGACAACAGTGGCAAAGAGATTGCCATACTAGCGATTGTTTCCTTACTTATAAGCATTATTATTGCGACAGTTTTTGGTCGTAGAGTCGCGAAAAATATTCAACAAACTGTAGTAGAAATGGACAAGTTTTCAAATGGCAATTTACAAACGCACCTGCAATTTAAAACAAAAGATGAGTTTGCACAGCTGGCAGCTTCGTTTAATTCGATGTCCGAAAAGCTTAGCAATACTATGAAGCATGTCGCTAATTCATCCGAGCAGGTTGCGGCAACTTCCGAGCAGCTCACAGCGAGTAGTATGGAAGTGACACAGGCAACAGAAGTTGTCTCAGAATCGATTCAAGATATTGCCCATGGTATTGAAGAACAGGATACATTAACAGGTGATGTACGTAACTTATCCTCTCACATTTTGAAAAAAATGAATGACATATCAACGAGTATTGATCATGTGAACGGTGCAACGGTAGAAACTAAAAATATGGCTAGCATAGGACGTTCCTCAGTTCGTAATGTCATTGAACAGATGAATGAAATTGCGGATAATACAGCAGAGCTAAGTACACGTGTTAAAGACTTAGACGAAAATACAGCAGCAATCGTCTCAGCAGTCAATGTTATTAAAAATATTGCTACCCAAACAAATCTATTGGCTATCAACGCCTCTATAGAAGCAGCACGAAGCGGTGAGCATGGCAAGGGCTTTGCCGTAGTAGCAGAAGAGGTACGGAAGCTAGCAGATGAATCGAATTTAGCAGCAGTAGACATTGAAAAGGTTGTTTTGCAAATTACTGAAGATACAAGAATTATCGAGGAAGATATGATCAGTAGTAATGATTCAGTAATGCTTGGCCGTGAAAAGGTAAATGTGGCAAGAGATAATTTTATACAAATTGACGATGCCATTAATGATGTACAAGCTCAAACCGAATCAGTTACAGCGGCTATTCGAACGATCCATCAAGATATTGAAAAACTTGTCAAAGAAATCGATTACATTAGCGAAGTATCAATGCAATCGAGTAGCAATGTTCAAAGTGTTGCAGCATCCTCTGAGGAACAAAATGCAGCGATGGAAGAAGTAGCTGCAGCCTCTACACATTTGGCAAAAATGGCGATTGACTTACAAGAATCAATTCAAGCATTTAAATACTAACAACAGGAGCCCCTATGCATCATAGCTAAAGTATGATACATAGGGGTTTTATGTTTAACTACATAATGAAGAAGTGCAAAAATAGAAGAATTTATGTTAAGAAAATCAAAAAAATGAAAAAGGGGGTTCGGATTTGAGTATTTCGTCCGATAAAAAAAGCATAGGATGAAAATTTAATCGATAGAAGAGGAGGCGATTGTGAACCAGGGAGTGGCATTCTTTTTGAGTCTAAAAAGAAACCATAAAATGGGGCAAAGCACATTTAAAGAACTAGTAAAGTCAAAAGGAGAGCTGTTGTATGAAAAAATTATTTGGAAGCTTTAAGGGTAAGCTTTACACATTATTTGCTTTTATCTTATTAATCCCAGTTATTTCTGTAGGAAGCTTATCGTATCTTTCAGCAAAAGATTCGTTAAAGGAAGAAATACTTTTTAGTGCAGATGAAAGTGTTAAAATTTTGAATACGTTGATTGATAATACCATTAGTGAAAAAATAAACGACATGAATGTGTTTAGCGAGGAAATAGATTCTTCTAAATATGAACAGCAGGGATCTGCAGTACATACAAAATTCCAACAATATATAAAGCTACATCCAGATGTTCTGAGCATTTATATTGGAACAAATGAGGGAACATTATTTCTAGAACCAAAATCGAATAGCGCCGAATATAATCTTTTGGAACGAGACTGGTATAAAGAAACTACAGCATTAAAGGGAGAAGTTTTAATTACGAATCCCTATATAGATGCTGGAACTGGAGATATGGTCGTAACAATTGCTCGTCAGTTAAAGGATCAATCTGGGGTAGTTGCAATTGATATAAAATTGACAAACCTTCAAAATATCGCAAGCTCTATTAGTATCGGAAAAAATGGATATTCTTCTATTTTTGGTGAAGATAAGATGGTCATTTCACACCCGACTTTAGAACCGGGTAGCGAGTTAAAAGAAAGCTTTCTCGATCAGCTGTATGACAGCAAATCTGGCACGTATGATTATGTCTTTGACGGTGATGACCGTATTATGTTCTTTACAACGAATGAACTGACAAATTGGAAAATCACAGGGACAATTTTTGCAAAGGAAATTGACCAATCAGCATCACCCATTTTGAAAAATACGTTTCTCGTATTAATTGCTGCGATTGTAATCAGTTCGATTGTATTCTTTTTTGTTATGAAGACCATTATAAAACCGATTAGATTACTAAAAGATAGTGCAGTAACCATTAGTAAAGGTGATTTAACAGAGAAAGTGACAATCACTTCCAATGACGAGATTGGACAGCTAGGTCAAGCTTTTAATGATATGCAAGACAGTTTAAGAACTCTTATTCAAAAAATTGAACAAAATGCCGAAGAGGTAGCTTCGTCGGCAGAAGAGCTAACAGCCAATGCTAACCAAACGAGCATTGCTACAGAAAAAGTGGCCATTTCAATTCAAGATGTTGCTTCAAGCGCAGACACGCAAACGACGAGTGCGAATAAGAATGCAGAATCGTTACAGGAGCTTTCTAAGGCTATTCTTCATATTGCGGAGATCTCTTCTACTGTGACAGATCTTTCACAGCACGCGACGCTACAAGCAGATGAAGGTGGACAGGCAGTCCAGGATACAAAAGATCAAATGCAGTCTATTCATGTATCTGTGACCGATTCGAATACGAAAATTCAAACACTACATGAACGCTCTAAGCAAATTACATCCATTTTAGATGTAATTACAAGCATTGCAGATCAAACGAACTTACTTGCACTCAATGCAGCGATAGAGGCAGCAAGAGCAGGGGAGCACGGAAAAGGCTTTGCTGTTGTTGCTGATGAAGTAAGAAAGTTAGCGGAGCAATCGCAGGAATCTGCAAAGCAAATTTTCGAGCTAATTAATAGTATTCAATTAGAAACAGAACAATCCGTAAACATCATGGCAAAAGTTACAGAAGATGTTCAAAATGGATTACAAGTATCAGATGAAGCCATTACTAAATTCCAAATGATTAAAACAAGCATGGATAAAATTACTCCTAAAATGGAAGAGGTATCTTCTGCCTCTGAACAGATGTCAGCAAGTGTACAAGAAGTAACAGCCGTTACGGAGGATTTGGCATTCTCAGCACACGGAAATGCGACTGCTTCAGAGGATGTTGCAGCGTCTACAGAGGAACAATTAGCTTCAATGGAAGAGATTAATGCTTCTGCACAAGCGCTTGCGTATATGGCAGATGAGTTAAAACAGCTCATTAGTCAATTTAAATATTAATAGATATACGAAAAAAATGCCATTCCTCATTTGAGGGGTGGCGTTCTATATTATTAAAACTATTGTGTCAATGAGATGAAGGTTTCATTTTTAATAAAGTATGGCTCTTCGGCAAAGAAAAAGAGAAATCGAAAAGTAACGATTTCTCTTTTTTCTTGTTTGACCAAGTCATTTTATGTTCTTTACCTTATTTAATAATGGTAGTCTATTTCCGGAGAATTAATGGCGTCAATACAAAGCCTATTTCGTGTTCAACCTTTTATTTACTACGGAAAGAAAATCGAATGAAACGAAAATTAGTCTTTAAGAATCCAAAAACAGATTCTACATTGATTTTTCGTTGTCGATAGATGGCACCTGGTTTTTCTTCTGAAAGCTTATAATGAAGCCTAGTTAAATCAAAAAAATGAAAAAAGTTGTTTTAAATTTAAGTATTTTGTCCGATAAAAACATAAGAAGAAAATTTAATCGATAAGAGAAGGGGAGGTTATGTGCTAGGGGCTTCTTTGAGTCTAAAAAGAAACCACAAAATTGGACAAAACACATTTTATGAACTAGTAAAGACAAAAGGGGAGCTGTTGTATGAAACGATTATTTGGAAGCTTTAAGGGTAAGCTCTACACGTTATTTGCTCTTATCTTACTAATCCCAGTTATTTCTGTAGGAAGCTTATCGTATCTTTCAGCAAAAAATTCGATAAAAGAAGAAATACTTTTTAGTGCGGATGAAAGTGTTAAAATTTTGAATACGTTAATTGATAGTGCTATTAGTACAAAAATGAATGAAATCGTTACTTTTAGCGAGGAAATAAATTCTTCTAAGTACGATCAGAAGGAAACTAAAATACTACCAAATTTTCAGGAATATATGAAGCTGAGTCCAGATGTTTTAAGCATTTATGTTGGAACAAATGACGGAACATTTATTCAAGAACCAAAAATAAATAACGCGGATTATAATCCTTTAGAAAGAGATTGGTATAAAAAGGCTAAGGAATTAAAAGGTGAGACTTTAATTACGAACCCTTACATAGATGCAGGGACTGGAGATATGGTCGTAACAGTAGCTCGCCAGGTAAAAGATCAATCTGGGGTAGTGGCTATTGATTTAAAATTGACAGACCTTCAAAAAGTTTCGGACTCTATAAAAATAGGGAAAAATGGATATTCTTCTATTTTTGGTGAAAATAACTTGGTCATTTCACATCCTACATTAGAAGCAGGTAAGGAATTAAACGAGAGCTTCCTTAATCAAATGTATGACAGCAAATCTGGCACGTATGATTATGTCTTTGACGGTGATGACCGTATTATGTTCTATACAACGAATGAACTGACAAATTGGAAAATCACAGGGACAATTTTTGCAAAGGAAATTGACCAATCAGCATCACCCATTTTGAAAAAAACGTTTCTCGTACTAATTGCTGCGATTGTAATCAGTTCGATTGTATTCTTTTTTGTCATGAAGGCAATTATAAAACCGATTAGATTACTAAAGGATAGTGCAGTAACCATTAGTGAAGGTGATTTAACAGAGAAAGTGACAATCACTTCTCATGACGAAATTGGACAGTTAGGGCAAGCCTTTAACGATATGCAAGATAGTTTAAGAACTCTTATTCAAAAAATTGAACAAAATGCCGAAGAGGTAGCTTCGTCGGCAGAAGAACTAACAGCCAATGCTAACCAAACGAGCATTGCTACAGAAAAAGTGGCCATTTCGATTCAAGATGTTGCAACGAGCGCGGACACGCAAACGACGAGTGCCAATAAGAATGCAGAATCGTTACAGGAGCTTTCGAAGGCCATTCTTCATATTGCGGAGATCTCTTCTACTGTGACCGATCTTTCACAGCATGCAACGCTACAAGCAGATGAAGGTGGAAAGGCAGTCCGAGATACAAAAGATCAAATGCAGTCTATTCATGTATCGGTAACTGATTCAAACACGAAAATCCAATCACTATATGAACGCTCTAAGCAAATTACGTCCATTTTAGATGTGATTACAAGCATTGCAGATCAAACGAATTTACTTGCTCTCAATGCAGCGATTGAGGCAGCAAGAGCAGGAGAGCACGGGAAAGGCTTTGCAGTCGTGGCTGATGAAGTAAGAAAACTGGCGGAGCAATCACAGGAATCTGCAAAGCAAATTTTCGAGCTAATCCATGGCATTCAATTAGAAACAGAACAATCTGTAAACATCATGGCAACAGTTACAGAGGATGTTCAAAATGGACTACATGTATCAGATGAAGCTATCACGAAATTCCAAGTGATTAAGACAAGCATGGATAAAATTACGCCTAAAATGGAAGAGGTATCTTCTGCATCTGAACAAATGTCAGCAAGTGTACAAGAAGTGACAGCTGTTACGGAGGATTTAGCATTCTCTGCACAAGGAAATGCAGCTGCTTCAGAGGACGTTGCAGCGTCTACAGAGGAACAATTAGCTTCGATGGAAGAAATTAATGCTTCTGCACAAGCTCTTGCGCATATGGCAGATGAGCTAAAACAGCTAATTAGTCAATTTAAATATTAATACAGACATAATAAAAACGCCATTCCGCTTGAGGAATGGCGTTTTTGACTAATTATCGATCTTCTTCCCAGCAATCAGTATTTTTCAATGTTGGGATTGATTTTGCATAAAATACAGGATTTTTTCCTGCTTTCTTTTGCTTTGTAAAGTCGTCTAACACGAGGAAGGCGATTTTACCAAGTAACAGGATGATTGTTATATTGATTATAGCCATTAGTCCCATGAATAGGTCTGCTAAGTTCCAAACAAGCTCTACTTGCGCAAGAGAACCAAACATCACCATAGCAAGAACTAAAATACGGTAGCCAAACATCCAACCTTTATGAGCATTCATAAACTCAATATTAGATTCACCGTAATAGTAATTTCCGACAATAGAACTAAATGCAAAGAAAATAATAGAAATAGCGATAAAGTAAGGAGCCCAATCACCTACATGTACAGCTAAGGAATTTTGTGTAAGAATAATTCCATTACTTTCACCAGTATTATAAAGCCCAGCTAAAATAATGATAAACGCTGTTGCAGAACAAATCATAATTGTATCAAAAAATACACCTAAGCTTTGCACTAATCCTTGCTTTGCAGGATGTGAGGTATTAGCGGTAGCTGCAGCATTAGGAACACTACCCATACCGGCTTCATTAGAAAATAAACCACGACGTACACCTTGCATAATAGCAATCCCAATCGCTCCACCAGCAGCTTCCCGAAGACCAAACGCTTCTGTGAAAATCAGCTTGAAAACGGCAGGTATTTCAGAAAAATTCGTCAAAACAACAAAAAGGGCTACGGCTAAATAGAAAATAGCCATCACGGGTACAAGTACTTGCGTAACTTTTACAATTCTATGTACGCCACCAAAAATAATCAAGGCCGTTAACACAACTAACATAATACCAATGATATAGGGCTCAATATGAAATGCCTCACCAACAGATGTTGCAATCGTATTCGATTGTACAGCATTAAATATAAAGCCAAAGCTTAACGTTAAAAGAATACCAAAAATAATCCCTAATTTACGTTGACCTAACGCTTTTTCCATATAATAAGCTGGTCCACCACGGAACGTATCGCCATCTTTTACTTTGTACACCTGTGCAAGCGTACTTTCAATAAAGGCAGTCGCCATTCCTAATATGGCAATAATCCACATCCAAAATACGGCGCCAGGTCCACCTACTCCGATTGCTAATGCAACACCAGTAATGTTCCCAGTACCTACACGAGAGGCTGCGCTAATCGTAAAGGCTTGGAACGGAGAAACGCCTGACTCTCCATCTCTTTTTTCCACTATTAAACGAAACATTTCAGGGAAAAGTCGAATTTGCACAAACTTTGTGCCAAAGGAAAAATACAATCCTGCAGCTAATAACAATATAATGAGGATATATGTCCATAAAACATTATTAGCATCATTTACAATATTCGAAATCCATTCCATTTTGCATACCTCCAATCTCAATACGCTTCAGTTTACACTGTTTTTTTGTAATATATCCACTTTTTGAAAATACTGAATTTTAGAAAATGATTTTATTAATAAATATTTTTCCAATAGTTGAAATATCTAGTTTGAATGCAAGTGCAGTGAAGGACTTACTTATACATTAGAGTAGAAATAGATTATTGTGATGAACCACTTGTCGAAACTTTACAGCGAGAAAATAATATAATGATGTAATAGAAAAATGCATGTGTAATGAAAAGGAGGTTAAGTATGGCATTTTATTTTCTTTTATATTGGCATTTTCTGCTGATGGTTATGGTAATTATGATAGTTGCAGGAATTGTCACTTTTTTATTCCCCAAGTTTCCATCTATCGTTGTATTGATCATTAGTGGTTTAATGGGCTTTGTGTATTCTATATGCATTGATTTTGAGGATGGTATTTACTTTTTTATTAGTATAAATGTTGTTGTTGCTTCTATACCCATCTTATTAATTAGATATTTGCTATTTTTGAAAAGAAAAGCTGAAGAAATGGAAGTGGAATAAAGCTAGTAAAGTTTATTTTTTTTTGAAAATTCCCTTATTTGCCCTTGGATTTTTAGTATAATAATTAAAATTAAAGGCTCATCACCAAAAGGTGGGTATGACGTTTGTTAAAACATATATCAACCGTATGTAGGTATGATGATAGTCAAATAAATAAATGGGGGAATACGCGTGAAAACAATTGGCATGATTGGCGGTATGAGCTGGGAGTCTTCGGCAGAGTATTATCGTCTGATGAATGAAGAGGTAAAGCAACAATTAGGAGGCTTGCATTCAGCAAAATGTATTTTGTATAGTGTAGATTTTCAAGGAATTGAGCATTATCAAGCTGAAGGAGCATGGGAAAAGGCTGGGCAAGTTCTTGCAGAGGCAGCGCAATCTCTGGAGAGTGCAGGGGCAGATTTTATTGTTATTTGTACAAATACAATGCACAAGGTTATTGATATCATAACGGCAAAGATCACCATTCCAATTCTACATATAGCTGATGCGACAGCAAATCAAATAGAAAAAGTTAGTTTACAGAAAGTTGCCCTTCTTGGGACGAAGTACACGATGGAGCAAGATTTCTATAGAGCAAGAGTAGAGGGTTTTGGCATTGAAGTGTTTGTTCCGATTGCTGAGGAGCGCGCTGAGGTCAATCGTATCATCTATGAAGAATTATGCTTGGGTCGAATTGAACAAGCATCGAAGGACTATTATTTACAGGTGATTGGAAACCTTGTTCAATCTGGAGCACAGGGAATTATATTAGGTTGTACAGAGATTGGATTACTTATTAAACAAGAAGATGTGAACGTACCTGTTTTTGATACAACAGTTTTACATGCACAGGCTGCTGTAAATATGGCGATTCATAAGGAGGACTAATATGCCAAAAAAAGTACGAGAAATGGGGATCGTCGTTGGCACGTTATCAACTGGTGAGAAAAATTGTATTACTGATGTAGCTGGTGTGCGTGTAGGTCATATAACGCTTGATGAGAAAATGAATCAAGACGGCGCTTATGCTTGTACAGGAGTAACTGCAATTTTACCGCATGAAGGCAATTTATTTCAGCAAAAGGTTACTGCTGCAAGCTATGTGTTAAATGGTTTTGGAAAAACGACAGGGCTCGTGCAGGTGAATGAGCTTGGGGTTATTGAATCACCAATTATGTTAACGAATACATTTGGCGTTCCAGCTGTCACACAGGGAACGCTGCAATTTATGCTAGATACGAATAGTGAAATAGGTCATTCAACAGGAACTATTAATATCGTTGTTGGGGAATGTAACGATAGTTATTTAAATTCCATTCGAGAATGTCCAATCACACCTGAGCATGCTTTGGAAGCGATTCGTAAAGCATCAACTGAAACTGCAGAGGAAGGGGCAGTTGGTGCGGGAAAAGGAATGATGTGCTTTGGCTATAAAGGTGGGATTGGCTCATCTTCCCGAATCGTGACACATGGGTCAACGAACTATACGGTAGGCTGTATGGTCCTTAGTAATTTCGGGCAAAGCTCTGAGTTTTTAGCACACCAATATCTTGCTTCTAACGGTCAAAGCGAATCGACATTATCTCCAACAGATGGCTCCATTATCATCGTACTTGCCACAGATGCTCCGCTTAGTAGTCGTCAACTGACACGAGTCATTAAACGTTGTGGTATTGGACTAGGGCGTACAGGTAGTCATTTTTCACATGGCAGCGGTGATATTGTCATTGGCTTTACAACAGCACATCATATCGCCCATCTATCAGATCAGCTTGTCGAAACACGGACACAACTACGTGAGGATCATCCTCTCATGAATCAATTATTTGCAGCAGCTGCAGAAGCGACAGAGGAAGCCATTTTAAATTCACTTTCACAGGCACAGACTACAATTGGTCGAAATGGACATAAGGTTGAAGCATATCAATTTTAACTTTATATCCAGCAAGAAAGTTCTGGTTTAGCTATAATAATAAAATTATTCAATGTCATATTCGTTCTTCAGTAAATGAAACGTCATCTTTAGTACGTGAAATATTAATAAAAATACTATTTAGTTAGCCTTGTTAACTGGAGGATTTTACCTTTATTTTGATTAATATCAAAATGGAGGTTTTTTTATTGCTAATTAAATTTGATTCTTTTAACTAAGGCTCATCACCGAAAGTAGTGGATGCATTTGTTAAAACGTTTGATAAGCTGATTGAGTGGAGACTGGGCGACTCCTTGGGGAATAGCATCACAGATGAGAACTGCAGTCTAGCAATCCTGAAACAACGAAATGCTTACAAACATATTCAATAATTAATCACTCTCTCTAAAATCAAAGGTAATAACCTTTAATAAAAATTTTACTTATAGGTCATGATGTTGTATGATGTAATCAAGAAAATTGAAAGAGGTAACAAATTGAAAAAACTAAACAAACAATCTTCCGTTCCTCTGTATATTCAATTGAAAGAAGTACTTACAGAATATATAGAGAAAAATATGACAATTGGGGAAATTATTCCAACAGAAAAGGAGCTAGAAAAACTTTATACTGTTAGCAGAATGACAGTTCGAAATGCTATAGATGAGTTACAAAGAAGTGGTGTTGTTGTTAAGCAACAAGGAAGAGGAACTTTTGTTAACAATAATAAAATGACACAAGATATTGGAACTATTTTTAGCTGGACTGAAGAAATGGCAATTAAGCAGAAAAAATCTTTAACTTTGGAAACGACTATTCAGGAAGTAGAACCTTCAAAAAAATTGCGTGACTCTTTAAAACTGGCACCAGACGAAAAAGTTGTATCTATTGCAAGGGTCCGAGCGGTTGAAAATGAGCCGGTCGTTATAATGATTAACTATTTAAAAAACAAGTATGTCCCTGGTTTGGAAAAAAGAGGTCTATCTTCTGATTCTTTATATAAGGATTTAGAGGAAATATACAATATTTTTTTAGAAAGTGCTGAGGAGGTTATAACAGCTAGGTCTGCTACCTCATATGAAGCAAGTAAATTAAGGGTTCCAGAAGGCACTGCCGTCTTACATGTTAGAAGAACTTCATTCATAAAGAACAAAATCCCTGTAGAAGTAGTAGATATGGTTGTACGTGGCGATAGATATGAGTATTTTGTTGAACTAGAAGGCAGAAGAAAAAAACACATCATTCCATAAGCTTAAAGGAGAGATACAATGTTACCAATAAAATTTGAACAAATTGCATTAGATGTAGAGCTTACATCTCCCGAAGAAGCCATTCAATTCGCTGGAAATTTACTACTTCAATCTAAAAGTGTTGAACAAAGTTATGTAGAAGAAATGATTAATGGTTATAAAAAGTTCGGTTCCTATATTGTGTTAGCACCTAACATAGCTATTCCACACGCAAGACCAGAATTCGGAGTGAACGAACAATGTATAGCTTTTGTGAGAGTCAAAACTCCTCTATCTTTTGGACATCCACAAAATGATAACGTTAAACTTATTATTCCGATTGGGGGTGTAGACAAACAATTTCATTTAAATATGTTAAGAGATTTAAGCGCCGTCTTGATGAATGAAGATAAAGTAACTAGGTTAAAAGAGTCAACTGACACAATGGAAATCTATAATATATTGAAAGGAGTTAGCTAAAATGTTTATTTTAACTGTTTGTGGTATGGGATTTGGAACAAGTTTAATGTTACTAATGGAAATTCAAGATTTAGGAAATAAAAATGGTTTTATAATTGATGGAGAAGCTACCGATTTAAGTTCTGCAAAAGGAAAAAACGCCGATTTGATAGTAGCATCAAGCGAAATAGCACAGGAGCTTGAAAATAACGATATACCTGTAGTTTCCATCATTAATTTACTGGATAAAAATGAAATTGAAGAAAAAGTACTGCCATATATTATGCAAATCCATACACGAGGAGGATAAAAAATGCTAAGTTTTATTACTGGAGTTTTATCAACCCCTGCCTTTATTTTAGGAATAATCGCAGCTATTGGACTGATAGCCCTCAAAAAATCTGGATCTGATATTATTAAAGGTACTTTAAAAACTATTTTTGGCTTCATTATGCTACAGCAAGGGGCAAACATCATTGTAAATAGCTTAGTTCCATTTAGTCAAATATTTGAAAGCGCTTTCAAATTAACTGGCGTTATAGCAGAAGATAATGCTATAGCTGCTGCTGTGCAAAATGTGCTTGGAACAGAAACTTCTTTAATTCTAGTTTTTGGTTTTATCGTCAACGTTATTCTAGCCAGAATAACAAAATGGAAATATATCTTTTTAACTGGTCATATGATGTTCTCTTTTGCTGCGACAATGGCCATCGTTTTAGATCAAATGGGTATTTACGGATGGAAAGCTATTCTACTAGGTTCAATAATTCAAGGGATTTCCAGTGTGCTATTTCCTGCATTAGCGCAACCTTTCGTAAGAAAAGTAACTAAAAACGATAATGTAGGATTTGGATTTTGGGGAAGTTCCCTTGTTTGGATAAGTGGTTGGATTGGTGGGAAATTAGGAAATAAAGAACATTCAGCTGAGAACATGAATGTTCCAAAGCAGTTAGATTTCTTAAAAGAAATGTCAATTTTAATGGGAATTGTTATGTCTGTTATTTATTTGGTCACTTCATTCTTTGTCGACACTAAACTTATGAATGAGCTTTCGGGTGGTCAAAGCATTGCTCTCTTCGCAATTATGCAAGCGTTTACATTTGTTGTCGGTATTCTTGTATTATTACAAGGAGTTAGAATGTTCCTAGGTGAGCTAGTACCTGCTTTCAAAGGAATTAGCGAAAAACTTGTTCCAGGTGCAAAACCAGCACTAGATATCCCTATTTTCTATTCTTTTGCACCAACGGCAACGACTATAGGATTTTTATTTGCCTTAGTAGGTGGATTGGGGGCAACGCTCATTTCTACTATGCTACCTGTAGTGGTCTTACCTTCTGTGATCGGTTTATTTTTTATGGGAGGAGCTGCAGGTGTATTCGGGAATGCAATGGGGGGACGTCGTGGCGCCATAATTGCTGGCGTGGTACTAGGATTTACATTTCAAATGATAGTGGCTTTAGCTTATCCAATTATTAATTTGAGCGATTATGGCATAAGCGGATTGTGGTTTGCTTCTACAGATGCTATCATCGTCACTTTACTTATTAGATTAATCGGCTCCCTGTTTGGTATTGCAATATAAAATCTAAAGGAGTGATAAATATGACTGACAAAATTAGAACTGTTTTAGGTGATATTAGCAAAGAAGCACTTGGGTTTACTTATTCCCATGAACATTTATGGTGTTGCCCTCCTCCACAACAAAAAGATCGAGATTTCGAATTAACAAATTACGAAGCTTCCCTGGAAGAATTAAAAACATTCAAAAATATCGGGGGTGAAACTTTGGTAGATGCTTCTACCCTCGACTATGGAAGAGATGGTAATAAACTTAAAAGAATGGCTGAGGAAAGTGGCATTAATGTGTTAGGGGTCACTGGTTTCAATAAACATATCTATTTTGATGATTGGGTTGAAACAGAAAGTATCAATCAAATTGTAGATAGATTAGTTCATGATATACAAGTTGGAATGGATGGATCCGATGCAAAAGCTGGAATATTAAAGGCTGGATCATGGTATAACGTTATACTTCCACTGGAAGAAAAGATAACACGAGCTGTCGGAAGAGCTCAAAAAATAACTGGTGCTCCTGTATGGTTACATACTGAATCCGGAACACTGGGAGTAGAAATGTTAGATATTTTAGAGGATGAAGGGGTAGATTTGCATTTGGTTGCTGTAGGACATAGCGATAGAAATGCTGATCCTTATTATCACTTAAATATTTTAGAACGTGGCTCCTATATCCAATTCGATGGACCCGGGAAAGTCAAATATTATCCAGATAATATTAGAATAGATTTAATTAAAAATGTTCTAGCACATGGATATGGTCATAAGTTACTCATATCAGGAGATATGGGGAGACAAAGCTATTTACACGCTTATGGTGGTGGTCCTGGTTTTAGATATATTAAACAAAAATTCATTCCTAGAATGTTGAACGAGCGAATTTCCCAACATGCTATTAATCAAATTTTCTATACAAACCCAGCTGATTGGTTAGCAAAATTTTAGGAGTGATAAAATGAAACTTGATAATTTAATGGCAATAATAAGAGATGTTTCGCCAAACGATATTGTTCCAATAGTTCAAGCCTTAATTGATGAAGGGATAAAGAATTTAGAAGTCTCATTAAGTAATCAAACATTGGGTATAGGATGTATTGAAACTCTAGTCTCTTATTTTACACCGCAACAAATTTATTTAGGGGCAGGTACTGTTCTAAATGAAGAGCAGTTGTATTCAGTAAAAAATGCTGGAGTTCAGTATATTATTACTCCTGGTTGGAATAAAGAACTAGTGAAGAAAGCTTTAGAAATAGACTTAACAGTATATCCAGGAGTATATACTCCTGGAGAAATTGCCGAAGCTTTAGAACTGAACATTGAGTATCTTAAGCTATTCCCTATTAACGGTCTCAATGAGAATTTTTTAAAAGCTATTAGAGGTCCGTTTCCCAAGGTAAATATTATGGCTGTTGGTGGCGTTACACCGGAAAATATTAAATTCTACAAAAAATTAGGTATACATCACTTTGGGATCGGCAGTGAACTAGTTCCTAGAGGAGCAACTCAAAATGATATCCCTGTTATTAAAAGTAATGCTAAATTATTTATTAGTTCAATAAAGAAAGCGGATGAAATTGATGGAAAATCAACCGAAATTAATGATTAATATGACACGAGACGAAGTTAAAAAGAGTTTAGCAGAATTTCCTGTTGTAATATTACCTCTAGGTGCAACTGAACAACACGGTCACCATTTACCATTAGGTGTAGATATTTACCTCTCCGAATATTTTTCGAAGGAAGTAGCCAAAGCAACTGGTGCTCTTGTAGCACCAACACTTCCTTTTGGCTATTCATGGGTTTGGAGGGATATTCCTGGAACTATATCGCTACAACAAGATTTAGTAGAAGCTGTTATCAAAGACGTTGCTCATAGCGTATCACGTTATGGAGGAAAGATGCTTGTTTTAATAAATGGGCATGATTCTAACAACTCATCTATGAAGTATGCAGTTAGAGAGTTGGAAGATGAGCTTGATATGCCAGTCATTTATCTCTTCTATCCTCGAATGAATGAAGTTATTAAAGAAGTATGTGAGTCTCCAACTTGGAATGGTATGATTCATGCGTGCGAGTTTGAGACCTCATTAATGCTCCATGTTAATGAAACACTAGTTGATATGAACAAAACTATTAAGGAATATCCCGAGACGCCAAATCTCTACGGAGCATCTACAATTTCACTTGGTGATTTAAGTAAAAGTGGTGTATTCGGAGATTCCACTCTTGCTACAAAAGACAAAGGAAAGAAGATGGCAAAAATATTTACTGATAAAATGATTAATCTAGTAAATGAAGGTTATAAAGAGTTTGTTATAAGAGAATAATAGTATGTATAAAAAAAGACCTCAGATAAATTTCACTTTGGCTAAAACTTACACAGTATTCTAATTAGCCATATCAACAGCAATTTAGAAGCGGAGCTAGAGCTATCTCCTATTATCCGCAATCGTCCATAATACTAGAAGCTAACAAGCGAACTATATCTACATGCTTAGGGAATTTCACATCGATATAATCTGTTAAACTAATGATCAAGTTAGGGAATAAAGGGTTCATCTCTTAAATTTATGATGAACTATATATAAGTTGATTTGAGTAGAGGCGGGTGACTCCTCGGGGATTAGTAGTAGAGGAACTAAGGAAAAAACCATCACGTCCTGTGATAACGCCTTCGTGGCCAACATTTTATTGGCTCGAGACCCTGCAGCGAAGCAGCTCATCGGACACCCCGAGGAAAGCGTTCAGTTGGAACGGAAATCAACCACATGTTATGGCGAAGAGCAAACTAAGAAAAGATGCTTATTCGCCATTTTTTATTAAGTTTCGGTAATCATCTATCCCCTTCGCGAATAAAATTCCTAAATAGGTGAAGAAACATTGTTTTTCGACTTCTTGCATCAATTATTTGGCGGATATTGTTTGAAAAACAGAAAATAGCTAGTACTCTGTAATATTTCTTTTTTTATCTAGTCAATAAATATAATGTATGATACATTCATTAAAAACTGAATTATCCAAAAATTTTATCGAAATTTGAAATTGGAGGTGTGTACTATACATGACGCTGTTTTTTATCCTATTGAAGTAAATAAAACTTCAATGGGGGACTCAACGCCGGTAATTCGCGAAAATGGCGAGCCATTCATTCAAATCGGAGAAGAACATTCGAGGATTTTTATTAAACCAATTTACTATCATCAAAAAATACCAAACAGTTTACAAGCAATTTATTTACGACAGAGTGTGTATGAACGATTAACACAAGCGCTGTTATTATTGTCTAAAAATTATAGCCTTATCTTATATGATGGCTATCGTCCGTTCCAAGTGCAGCAATTTTTGTTTAAGAGTTTTTCAAAACAAATCGCACAGCGTTTTCCCCATTTTACTGAGCAAGAGGTTGTAAAAGAAACGCGAAAGTATGTTGCGTTTCCTAGCATTGGTCATGCTCATTTTGCCCCTCATTTAACAGGTGGAGCGATTGATGTGACGCTAGGAGATTTAGAAGGCAATGCTTTAAATTTAGGTACCGCATTTGATGAAATCAGTGAAAAGTCTGCGACACGCTATTTTGAACAACATCCAGAGGAAGATTGGGAAGCCTGTGTTCATCGACGTCTTCTATATAACTGTATGACAATGGTTGGGTTTACAAATTATTCAGAGGAATGGTGGCATTACGATTTTAATAATGTTTCATGGGCAAGACGTGTTGGGGCGCAAGAAGCTAGTTATGGAGCTGTGGAAGCAATGATCCAAGACAATAAAGTAAAGGAGTTTCGATTTCTATGAAGGTCTATATTAGTGCAGATATTGAAGGGATTACTGGCACAACAGCTTGGAGCGAGACGGAGCTAAATGCGCCAGATTATCAGTTTTTCCAAAAGCAAATGACAAAGGAAGTAGAAGCCGCTATAGAGGGGGCTATTCTTGGTGGAGCAACCGAAATTTTATTAAAGGATGCTCATGATTCAGCACGTAATCTTGATATTTCTAATTTGCCAGTAAACTGCAAGGTCATTCGTGGGTGGACGTATGACCCGATGTGTATGGTTGCGGGACTTGATAAGAGCTTTGATCGCGCTATTTTTATTGGCTATCACAGTAAAGGAGGAAGTGCGCGTAATCCTTTAGCACATACGCTATGTGTTTTTGCCGATGTGAAAATAAATGGTGAATATGCAAGTGAATTTTTAATTAATACGTACGCGGCTATTTTACACGGTGTTCCCGTTTCGTTTGTCAGTGGAGATGTGGGATTAACAGAGGAAATTCAATCTATCAATAATAACATCATCACATTTGCCACGAAAGAAGGGATAGGAAATGCGACCATTAGCGTGAGTCCACAACTGACGATTAAAGAAACGAAGCGACTTGTTGAGGACTCGATGAAGGTGGCACGTGAAGATTTACAAGTGACATTACCGGAGCACTTTGTAGTGGAAATCATTTATCGTGATCATACACGAGCATATCGAAATTCTTTCTATCCGAATGCTACGTTTAAACCACATAATACAGTGGAATTCGTAACGGATGATTTTTATGAGGTGCTTCGACTTTTACAGTTCTTAACATAAGTAACTTAAAGGTAGGTGAATGGATGAAAATTAAAAATATTGTCGTGGGGAAGGTGGAGGCCCCGCTTATAACACCGTTTAAAACAGCACTGAGAACAGTGCATAACATTCACAATATTGCCGTCTATGTTCACACTGATGATGGGCAAATAGGCATTGGTGAAGCGGCACCGACTGCAGCCATTACTGGTGAAACACTCGGGTCTATTTCGCACGCTATAGAAGAGTATATAAAGCCAGCCATTATTGGGATGGATATTGAAGAATTGACAGAAATCATGGAGCGAATTGACAGCAGTATTTATCAAAACACAAGTGCAAAAGCTGCGGTAGATATGGCGATTTATGATTTATTTGCTAAGCACTATCAGACACCTCTGTATAAATTATTAGGGGGCTTTCGGAAAGAATTAATAACAGATATTACGATAAGTGTAAATGATTCTGAAGAAATGGTGAAGGATAGTATAGCCGCTGTACAACGAGGTTTTCAAATTTTAAAAATCAAGGTGGGGAAAGATCCAGGAGGTGATGTAAAGCGAGTTGTTGCCATTCGTGAAGCAGTTGGACACGCCATAACATTGCGAGTTGACGCGAATCAGGGCTGGACACCGAAGCAAGCTGTACAAATTATTAGTGCACTAGAAGATGCAGGTGCAAATGTTGAATTGGTGGAGCAGCCTGTTCATTGCTATGATTTAGTAGGAATGCAATTCGTAACTTCTAATACATTGACAAATATTTTGGCAGATGAAAGTGTTTTCTCTGCAAAAGATGCCTATGAAATTATCGAAAAGCGAGCTGCAGATTTGATTAATATTAAGCTCATGAAAACAGGAGGCATTTACCAAGCGCAAAAAATTTGCCACATTGCGGAGGCAAATGACATACCATGTATGATTGGCTGTATGCTCGAGACAAAAATTAGCGTAAGTGCCGCTGCACATTTTGCCGCATCACAGAAAAATATCACGATGGTAGATTTAGACGGACCAAGTTTATGTTTGAAAGATCCTATTGCAGGTGGTCCAATATTTGAAAATGATCGAATTAGGATGACGGATGCAGTTGGAATAGGATTTTCATAATAAAGTGTTGCTTTAATCAGGGCGGGGGTTCGTCACCCTTACTGACTGTAAATAGAACAAATCTGGCTTTATGGATAGTTGATCTCTCACTTTTTTTTTCGCTATAGTTGGGTTTTTAACTGTCACTTTATGTAGATAACTAAGATTACTAGGGGGATGCTTATGATGAAAAGGTATTGGTTGCTTTTCGTGTGTCTTGTTGTAATGCTTTGTGCAGCCTGTAGCGATGATTCTTCAAGTGAAAAAAAATCAGAGTATCGCGTGGTTTATTCAGGGGAAATAAAAACGTTAAATTACTTAAAGACCTCTGAAACGAATGAGTTTGCTATGGCTGCGAACTTGGTCGATGGATTAATTGAGTATGATAAGTATGGTGTTGTACAACCAAGCATAGCCAAAGAATGGTCATCAAATGACGATGCTACAGTTTGGACGTTCAAGCTACGTGACGATGCAAAATGGGTTACTCATGATGGGAAAGAGTATGCGGATGTTGTTGCTCAAGATTTTGTAGATGGCTTACATTATGTACTTGATGTAAAAAATGAATCATCAACAGCTTGGATTGCTACGGTCGTAAAAAATGGGGAAGCCTTCTATAACGGTGATATGACAGATTTTACGAAGGTTGGCATAAAGGCAATAGATGAACATACAGTAGAATATACTTTAGAAAAGCCAACACCTTACTTCCTATCTATGTTGAACTATGTCTGTTTCTTCCCTGTTAATGGTAAGTTTATAGCGGAAAAAGGTGATAGTTTCGGTACAACTAATGATAATTTCCTTTATAACGGATCTTATATTTTAGATAAATTTGAACCGCAAAATGAACGAGTACTTGTGAAAAATGATAAGTATTGGGATAAAAACAATGTTCTGATTGATCGTATTCGTTATAAATACAATAAAGAAGCGGCTACAGTTGAACCTGAATTATTTTTACGAGGAGAAGTCGATTCAGCGATTATTCCAACTTCTATTATTGATGAGTGGTTTAAAGATGAAAAGAAAAAATCACAAATTCGTCAAACACAAAATAACTTCTATACGTATTTCTATGCATTAAACTTTAACCCGCAATTTGATGCAGAATATGAGCCTGATAATTGGAAGAAAGCGGTCAATAATAAAGATTTCCGAAAATCATTGTTCCATGCATTCGACCGTGAATCTGCAATGCTAACTTTAGAACCTTATAATCCAAAAGATTTGCTTAGCAACACGATTACTCCGAAAAACTTTGTCAATGTGGAGGGGGTTGACTATACACAGTTAGCACCATTAGCTGATATTACAAAGAACGATTCCTTCAACAAAGAGAAGGCATTGGAATACAAGGAAAAAGCGAAAAAAGCGCTAGAAGGAAAAGTAACTTTCCCAGTAAAAGTGTTGATGCCTTATAACTCCGGTATGCCAGATTGGGCAAATCGCTCACAAGTAGTGAAACAGCAGATTGAAAGATTATTAGGTACTGATTATGTGGATATTATCATAGAGGCCGGACCATCTACAGGCTTTTTATCAGAGGTTCGTAAACCTGGTAAATTTGCATTGCTCGAAGCAAACTGGGGTCCAGACTATGCCGACCCATCAACGTATACGGATCCATTCACTGCAGAAGGTACTTATAATAAACCGGAGCTAGCTGAAGGCTATACCGAAGCAAACGGATCAAAATATCAAAGCTTAGTGGACGAAGCAAATGCGACGATTGATACAGCAAAACGTTACGAACTGTTTGCCAAAGCGGAATCTTTTTTAATTGATGAGGCATTTGTTATTCCTTATTCAGTAGGGGGTAGCGGCTATGTTGCTTCTAAATTAAATCCATTTGAAGGTCAATATTCTCCATTTGGTGTGACTTCCGAGAAATTTAAAGGTCAGCAAATTTTAGACAAACCAATGAGTAACGATGAGTTTAAAGCAGCTTTAACGAAGTGGGAGCAAGAACGTGCGGATGCGTTAGCTAAAGCAGCGAAATGATAGTTGAAACAATCGGGCATTAGGGCAGTTAATGCTGGAATAAATATTAGGATCATTGCTACATTCAAGAAACAGTCAAAAGCGGTGAGTATTGATGAAGGAGATACCGAAAAAACAAGTCGGCATCTCCTTCTGTCTTTCTGAAGAAGGAGGATGAAATGATGCTGAGGTATATAGGGAAACGTTTATTACAATCAGTTTTAACACTATTTATTATTATTACGATTGTTTTTTCATTACTACGTTTAATGCCAGAAGAAGGTTATTTAGGAGCAGCAGCGAATAAAATGTCACCTGCACAACAAGAAATATATTTAACGAATTTAGGTTTGCGTGACCCGTTACTTGTACAATTGGGGAATTTTTACGCTAAGCTGTTTCATGGTGATTTAGGTAAATCCGTTACATATCGGACAGATGTACCAGTCGTTACGATTATTGCAGATAAGATCATGTATTCCTTGCTATTTGGTTTAGGTGCAGTTGTGCTATCTCTTCTAATTGGAGTTCCGCTCGGCATATTGATGGCCCAGATGAAGGGACGTTGGCTAGACCGCTTAGGGACTGGCTATATTGTCATTGTCGTTGCAGTGCCAGCCGCCGTCTATTATTTAGTCATTCAAATGTATATTACAGAAATTTTTCATTTACCAATGCTTTTTGATGAGTACAATCCTATTACTTGGATTTTACCACTGATTTCAATGGCGTTAGCACCGACTGCTTCCTATGCCATGTGGATGCGTCGTTACATGGTGGATGAACTAAACAAAGATTATATTAAGCTAGCGAGAGCAAAAGGGGTTAAAGAGCGTACATTAATGTTTAAACATGTACTACGAAACGCTTTTATTCCGATGGCACAGTATTTACCAGCAACTATTCTTTTTACCATTACAGGTTCCATCTACATTGAATCCTTATATTCCATTCCTGGTATGGGGGGCTTACTCGTAGATGCTATACAGCGACAAGATAATACGATTGTACAAGGCTTAGTGCTTGTGTTCTCTTCACTTGGAATTATCGGACTAATTTTAGGTGATATTGCAATGGCCCTTGTTGATCCGCGCATTAAATTAGGGAAAGGGGAGAGTGTACGTTAATGGGAATGTATTCAGAAGAAATAAACAATATCTCAAACAAATCACGTGAAACATTGTTCGATTTTGCGGAAGTAGATGAACGTCAAGCTGAAGAAACAGCCTATTCTAATTATTCCTATTGGCGTTCAACGTGGAAATCCTTTTTGAAAAATCGCATCGCTGTCTTTTTATTAGTTGGCGTGCTAATTATCGTAGCTTTTACCATTTTACAGCCGTATTTACCAGCGCAAAAATCACCAACTGAAATATATTTAGATGAGCAGACAGGTTTCCAAGCGCGTAATGTTGCACCAAACGCTGAATTTTGGTTTGGGACAAATTCCATTGGGCAGGATTTATGGTCACGTATTTGGGCAGGGACAAGGACCTCGTTATTTATCGGCTGTGTGGTTGCTTTAGTAGAGGCTATCGTCGGTATTACGATAGGTACGCTTTGGGGCTTTTCACGGAAATTAGAGGTGCCTATCACACAGCTTTACAACGTCGTGGATAACATACCGACAACGATTGTACTTATTTTAATGTCCTATATTTTGCGCCCAAGTATTTCAACCATTATTATTGCCATGTGTATTACGGGCTGGGTAGAAATGGCAAGATTTATACGCAATCAAATTGTTATTTTGCGTGATCGTGAGTATAACTTAGCCTCAAAATGTTTAGGAACACCTGATTATCGAATTATTTTAAAAAACCTATTACCCTATCTCATTTCCGTCATTATGTTACGAATGAGTCTAGCCATCCCATTTGCTATTGGCTCAGAAGTATTTTTAACATATATCGGATTAGGACTACCGATTAGTGAGCCGTCTTTAGGAAATTTAATTAATGAAGGACGAGTACTCATGATGTCTCCAGAATTAAGATATCAGCTCATTTTCCCAAGTATTGTATTAAGTATCATTACAATTGCATTTTATATTATAGGAAATTCATTTGCAGACGCAGCAGATCCGAAAAATCACGTATAAGGGGGATGATGGAAATGACACAAAATAAATCACCTATTTTAACCATCCAAAACCTTGTCATAAAATTTACACTTCGTGGCAGAGTACTAACGGCCATTCGTAATATTTCCCTTGATTTATACAAAGGTGAAAGTCTAGCAATCGTTGGCGAGTCAGGTTCAGGAAAATCTGTTCTAATGAAATCAATCATGGGCTTGCTCGATAAAAATGGCTACATCGATCAGGGGGAAATTATCTACAAAGATCGGGATTTAGCGCAGTTTAAAACCGAGCGGGAGTGGCTAAGCATTCGTGGAAAAGAAGTGGCAATGGTTACACAGGATCCAATGACATCATTAAATCCACTGAAAACGATTGGTAAGCAAATTGAGGAATGTGTTATTTTACATCAGAATTTAAAGGGCAAGGCAGCATACGAAGAAACTTTAAAATTGTTAAAAGATGTTGGCATTCACGATGTTGAAAAGCGTTATAAGCAATATCCTCACGAATTTTCAGGTGGCATGCGTCAACGAATTGTAATAGCTATTGCGCTAGCGTGTAAGCCTAAGATCTTAATATGTGATGAGCCGACAACTGCATTAGACGTAACAATTCAAGCACAAATTTTGCAACTTTTAAAAAATCTACAACAAAAATATGGACTAACGACCGTTTATATAACGCATGATTTAGGCGTTGTAGCGAAGGTTGCTGACCGTATTGCAGTGATGTATGCAGGTGATGTCATCGAAATAGGGAAGACGCATGAAATTTTCTTTAATGGCAAGCATCCTTATACATGGGCACTCATTTCTTCTTTACCGCAACTAGGCTCAAAAGGGCAGCAGCTTTATTCTATCAAGGGTACTCCACCAAATCTTTTTCAAGAAATTAAAGGAGATGCCTTTGCTCCTCGCAATCAATATGCGTTAAAGATTGATTTTGTGGAACGTCCACCATTTTTTCAGGTCAGTGACACGCATTATGCTCGTACATGGCTATTAGATCCACTTGCGCCGAAAGTAGAGCCTCCTGAAGCGCTACAAGCCTTTTTCGAAGAAGGGAGACGATACGCGCATGAGTCATAAAGAAGTATTAGTTGAGGTGAAAAATTTAAAGGTTGTTTTTGGGAAAGGTAAACATAAATTTATAGCGATTGATGATGTCAGCTTCGATATTTTTAAAGGTGAAACATTTGGTTTAGTAGGTGAATCAGGCTCTGGAAAAACAACAATCGGCAGAGCTATTATGCGTATCAATGAAGTCACTGAAGGACAAATACTGTATCACGGTAAAAAACTAAATGGCAAAATATCGAAAGAGTGGGATCGAGAAATTACACAGAAAATCCAAATGATTTTTCAAGATCCTATGGCTTCGCTAAATGAACGCGCAAAGGTAGACTATATTATTTCAGAGGGACTTATTAATACAAAAAACTTTAAAAATGAGGCTGAGCGTCAACAGAAGGTACGCAATGCCTTATTAAATGTAGGATTATTACCGGAGTTTTCTAGTCGCTTCCCACATGAATTTTCAGGAGGGCAGCGTCAGCGTATCGGCATTGCGCGTGCACTTGTAATGGAGCCAGAGTTTATTATTGCGGACGAACCAATTTCAGCATTAGACGTATCCATTCGTGCACAAGTATTAAATTTACTAGCAAACCTACAGCAGCAAAATGATTTAACCTATTTATTCATAGCGCATGACTTATCTGTAGTCCGATTTATTACGGACCGAACAGCTGTTATTTATAAAGGGAACATTGTTGAGCTAGCAGAGACAGAAAAGCTGTTTGCTAATCCCCTTCATCCTTATACAAGGGCGTTATTATCGGCAGTACCGGAGCCAAATCCTTATAAGGAGCGTGATAAAGTCGTAGAAATCTATGATCCGTCACAGCATAACTATGATATTCAGCCACCATCATTTACCGAAATAGAAGAAGGTCATTTTGTATTGGCTAATGAAGAGGAATTGGAGAAATATCGAACTTCACTAAAAATGGAGGTAAGTAAATGATTCGTCCAAAGGCATTAAAAAAAGGTGACACAATTGGTCTAATAAGTGCTTCGGGTGCAACCCCAACTGAAAAATTTCTCCCAGCCGTTCAAAGTATTGAAAAGCTAGGTTTTAATGTTGTAGCTGGGGAAACATGTTGGGCAAGGCATGGCTACTTAGCGGGCTCTGATGAATTAAGAGCTTCTGAAGTTAATCAAATGTTTAGGGACTCTAATATTGACGGCATCTTCTGCATACGTGGAGGTTACGGGGCGACGAAAATTTTACCGCTTCTGGATTTCGATATGATAAAGGCCAACCCAAAAGTATTTGCTGGCTATAGCGATGTAACGGCATTACATATCGCTTTTAACCAACAATGTGGCTTCGTCACGTATCATACACCAATGCCCTCTACAGAATTTATTCGGCCGGAGATGGATCAGTATACTTGGAAATCCTTTATCGAAAGTGTGGCAGCAACAGAACGTACGGACTATTGTCTAGTAAATCCACCAGGACGTACAATGACGACGCTTGTAGCTGGAAAAGCGACAGGGCCACTTATTGGAGGGAACTTAACACTGGTGACGGCTTCTCTTGGGACACCTTATGAAATAGATACAAGGGGCAAAATTTTATTTTTAGAGGATGTAGATGAGAGTGAGCAACGTGTTGATCGGATGCTTACACAGCTAAAATTGGCAGGCAAACTAGATGAAGTGGCAGGTATCTTATTAGGAGCTTGGACAAATTGTGGTCCTGAAAATCCAAAACATCCCGAACACAGCCTATCACTACAAACAATTTTTCAAGAAATTTTAGGTCCACTTAATATACCTATCATTAAGGACATTACTTGTGGCCACTGTTTACCAACGATGTCCCTGCCATTAGGCCGAACGATCACAATGGACACGGAGAATCAGTTGATAAAAGTCATAGAGTAGGTGTGAAATATGAAGCAAACGATTACACACATTCTTCAAAAAGCTCCCTATAAAGTGCATATGTTTGTGAAAGATTGTAAGACTGAGCATTTTTTCATTAGCGAAAAACTAGAAGACACATTTTCCAGTGCAAGTTTAATTAAGGTGCCTATATTGCTTGCTGTTCTAAATTATGTAGAAAGCAACAACCTATCATTAGAGCAAGAGATTAAGATAGCACCCGAAGAATGGGTTGATTTTAGTGTTATTAGTGAACAGCGTCTAGAGCAAAGTACTATATATGAGCTTTTAGTTTGGATGATTATTACGAGTGATAATACAGCAACAAATGTATTAATCGATTATCTAGGGATGGAGGCACTCAATCAATATTGTCGTAAAATTGGGCTGCTGCAAACTACCATTCAACGCAAGATGATGGATTTCGAAGGGCTAGCAAAAGGCTTTGATAATACAACGACGGCAAGAGATATGGCACTGCTATTTTCAAGAATTTACCGCGGGGACTTGTTATCATCAGCATTTAGTGAGCTAACGATAGATATTTTATGTCGTCAACGTGTACACGAATCACTAAAGCGTTATTTAGTAGATGATGTGAAACTTGCTCATAAAACAGGTGGTCTTGATACGGTAGATCATGATGTTGGGATTGTCTACAGCAACTCGGGGGATTATCTTATTGGCGTTTTCATAACAGAGGTTACTAATAATGATCAAGCGAGACAGCTAATTGGTCGTCTTTCCAAAGTTGTTTACGATTACTTGGTGAAGCGGAAGGAGATGATAGAATGAATGCCATTGTGACGTCAATGATTGCAAATTTACATGCAAAGCCAGATGCGGCCTCAGAATTAGTGGATGAGGTACTATTCGGAATGACGGTTCAAATCACGGAAGAAATAGACGAGAGCTGGGTACGTATAGAAACTGCTTATCGCTATGGAGGTTATTGCCAAAAGGATAACCTATTAATTGATGAAGCCAAAACGGATACTTGGTTACAAGAAGCAAATCATTTTATTAGCCAAAGTTTCGCCGATGTTTTGCAGGAGCCTCGAATTCAGAGTAGCAAAATGATGACAATCGTTAAAGGCTCAATCATCTGTTCGATAACTATTGATGAGCTAGATCCTGAATGGGCAGCAGTGCAATTAGTATCGGGCAAGATCGGTTATGTACGTAGGCAATGGCTGCAAGAAAAAATTCCAGAAAACAGCTTATCGGAGCAACAATTACGAGAAAATGTTGTTCAAACGGCGCTTAGCTATTTAGCAACACCCTATCGCTGGGGAGGTAAATCGCCGCTAGGTATTGATTGCTCAGGGCTATGTTCGATGGCATATATGCTAAACGGGGTAAATATTTATCGCGATGCCAAAATCATTGAAGGATTTCCTATCAAGGAAATATCTTTAGAGCACATAAAAAAGGGAGACTTATTATACTTCCCAGGACATATGGCTTTATATATAGGTGACAACCTTTATGTACATTCTTCGCTTGGTGGTAATGAGGTTAATATTAATAGTTTGGACAAACAGCATCAGCAATATCGACAAGATTTGGCGACATCTATTACCGCTGTTGGTAGCTTGTTCTGTAGCGAAAGCAAAGGAACAGCTAGAATTACCCCAAGGTTAAATTGATATAAGTTGATTGGAGTGGAGACTGGACGCCCCCAGGAAAGCGCCCTGTCGGAACAGAAATCAACCACACGTTATGGTGTTAAGCATGAAAAATTTAGAGAAGCTTGACTTGGCTTCTCTTTTTTAATTTTTGAGATGAATCGGGAAATAAAAAAATCTCCATGTCAAAATTATACATGGAGATTTTTTACATTAATATTTATAAATATTTAATTGTTGACCGGCTTCAAGTCTATCAGATCGAAGCTGATTCCATTGTTTAATGGATGTAACTTTAACATTATGAGCCTCTGCAATATGCATAAGAGAGTCACCATCAGCTACGGTAATTGTTTTTTTATCTTTGACTGGACTGTCATACTGTTGTAAATCATACTTTGCTATCACGGCATTAAGCTTTTCATTGTATTGTGAATCTGTTGCATAGGAGCCTGTTAAAAACTTCGTAGCATCTGTATAGGACTTTGCATTGCTTTTAAAAACTCCTGCATAGAAATTTTTGTTCCAGGAAACCCCATTACGCATTAATTTCACATAATCTTGTATGGAAGCTTCATAGGAAGGGTATTTACGAAATGCAGCCATCACCCTCGTCATATTACCTGAACCATCATCCTCAGATGTTTCCAATGTTACGGAGTTATTTTGGTAACTGCCTTTCATACCAAATAAATTGTTATTTGGTGCGGATCCAAGGCCACTTTGTCCATGCTCACTTTCTAACACCGCTTGCGCAATGATAACCGATGCATACAAGTCATTATCGGAACCTTGTTTCCGAGCAATTTCAGCAATAGAGCCAATAAACTCTTCTACACTAGGACTATTATCGACAACTACAGGCTCTTCAGTTTCATGAGTATTGAAAAATTGTGTCACCATAAAAAACGAAATACAGATAACAATAACAGTAATCAGAAGACCTTTGAAAAAATTCATGAAGTATTTCATTGTTCATTGATGTTGGTAGATTACCACATCTCCCTCCTTTCTTTTCAATAACGAGTTTCATATATTTCTCATTATACAGAGTCATAAATAGAAATAAAGACATGTATATTTTTTTATCTTCATTCAGCAAATTTTTTGTAAGCATAGAGTACATCATTCATAGAACGAAAAAAGCTTTCGTTTTGTTCCTCGATTACCAGCTATTTTTGAAATGAGAAGAAGTTTACAATAGTTCCATGAAAAAATAAAAAATGATATTATTAACCTTTCATAAGCTATTAATCTCGAAAGGAAGTCTTTATTGAATACTATTTTTAACGTTACTCAAAAACAATTATACGATATTAAATATCGCGCCGGTTAGACCAGTTTTTATTTGGGGAGCTCCAGGTATTGGAAAGTCAGCGATTGTAGAAAATTTTGCAGCAGAATTAGGCATGAATTGTGTTTCTTTATTAGGCAGTCAACTGGCGCCAGAAGATATTATTGGTGTGCCTCAAATAAAGGACGGTTACAGCGTATTTTGTCCACCAAAAATGATTGCACGCAATGAACCATATTGTTTATTTTTAGATGAATTAAATGCTTGTTCACAAGAGGTTCAAAAAGCCTTTTATAGTTTGATTCATGATCGAAGAATCGGAGAATTTATACTACCAGAGGGAACAATTGTGATTGGTGCAGGAAACCGGGCACAAGATAGTGCCATCGTAAAGCCAATGTCATCAGCTTTAATCAACCGTATGGTTCACGTACAGCTAAGAGCATCTCATAAAGATTGGCTTGAATGGGCGTATGAACATGAAATTCATCCGTATGTCATCGAATATATTCAGATGCGCCCCGACCATTTATGGAGTGAGCCTCCTAAAACCGAGGAGCCCTTTTCAACACCGAGATCATGGCATATGCTCAGCGATTGCTTATATGCATATGGTAAGAGCCTACAAGAAAAAGATATTGAAATACTAGCAAGTAGTTGCCTTTCTCCACATGTTGCAGGTCAGTTTAAAGCATTTATTAAACAAGTTCAAAGTAAATACGATTTAGCCAAAATAATGAATGGTGAGTTGCGTTGGCCAGACCAACCTGAAGAAAGAGATCTGTTATATTTTATGGCCCAATCTTTCCGGGCACAGCTTATAAAGGAACTTCCAAAAGAAAATACAATGCTGAAGGGCAATCAAAGAGAACTGGCATTCCGTTCTAAGGATCTCATTAAAGAATTATCCTCAATAAGTCTAGAAATAGCTCAAATGGTTGTCTCTGAGCAAAAAGGTGAGGTATTACCTGCATGGTTTATGCTTGAGGTTAAAAGAGATTTACCACGTTTAGTAGCTAAAAAGGGTGATTAGCAAATGGCGAAAAAAAAGAGTAAATCGAATATTGAACATAAAAATGAAAAGAATATTGCTCGAGGAAAAGCGATCGTAAGCGAGCATCCTTTATTTGAAGCATTATTTGAAGCTGTTTATGTTCAGTACAAAGAAATGCCATTAAAAGATTGGGCGTATGTAACAAGCTCTGGCAATATATATATTAATAATGAGAAAAATGGCCAGCCAAATGAATGGGCTTATGTTATAGCTCATTGCTTATTGCATTTAGGTTTAAACCATAAGCAACCAAAAGAACATCAGGAACTTTGGAATATTGCCTGTGATTGTTACATTACAAAATTTCTTGCAGAATTAAAATTTGGGCAGGCACCACGAGAAATGAATGAACCTATTTTTGATTCTTTCGCCAATGAAGAGAAATTGTATGAAAGATTTATAAGAGATGGGGTTCCAGAACATTTAAGGAACTATAGTACATCACCAGGAGAAGCTGATTTTTTTATTTCTCAGGAAAAAAAAGAATACTACTTTTATAGAGGGAATAGCAATTTCTCTGTATTATTTGCGGAAGGATTATCCAGAGCAGTTCAAAGTGCCATTCGAGTAGCAGGAGGGGTAGACAGCTCTCTTTCTGGCTCGGCCATTAAAACACAAGCAGAGAAGGCTAAAGCTTGGTTTATGAGCTCATATCCACTTTTTGGTGCGCTTGCTTCTGATTTTAACATTATTGACGATCCACTTGTCTGTACAAGAATGGATATTTCTGTTGCTGCCATTTCGGTTGATACAAAGGAAATTTATATTAATTCCTCGGTACCTATGACGGATGAAGAAATGAGATTTTTAATAGCCCACGAACTTCTTCATGCGGGTTTAAGCCATGCTACTCGAAGACAAGGGCGTGATCCCTATTTGTGGAATGTTGCTTGTGATTATGTCATCAATGGCTGGCTTATCGAAATGAAAATTGGAGACATGCCAGAAATTGGAGGATTATATGATCCAGAGCTAAAAGGGTTATCCACAGAATCTATCTACGATCGAATTGTGACGGACATCAGGATGTATAGAAAATTACGCACCTTTAGAGGGCAAGGGGCAGTGGATCTCATTGAAACAAAAAAAACAGACTTTTGGCAAGGGAAAGTGGGAATTGACATTGATACCTTTTATAGAAGAGCCTTAAGTCAAGGATTAAGCTATCATATCTCTCAAGAACGAGGATATCTACCTCAAGGTTTAATTGAAGAAATTCGAAGTCTCTCCCAGCCGCCTATTGCATGGGATGTAGAGTTGGCGAAATGGTTTGATCGTATGTTTCAGCCTTTAGAAAAAATTAGGACCTACGCGCGTCCAAGTAGAAGACAAGCTTCAACACCTGATATTGCAAGGCCAAGATGGATTCAACAAAGTGGGGAAGAGGACGGGCGTACTTTTGCTGTAATCATTGATACTTCTGGTTCGATGGATCGTGTATTATTAGGAAAAGCACTAGGAACAATTGCGAGCTATAGCATTGCAAGAGATGTTCCGTTAGTACGAGTCATATTTTGCGATGCGATCGCCTATGATGCTGGATACTTGCCTCCTGAAGACCTTTTGACAAAAGTGAAAGTCAGAGGTAGAGGTGGAACCGTGTTACAGCCTGGAATACGGTTGATTGAAGAAGCACCTGATTTCCCGAAAAATGGCCCGATTCTTATCATTACGGATGGGGAATGTGATCGGTTATCTATTAAAAGAGAGCATGCATTTGTTATCCCTCAAGGTGCAAAACTTCCTTTTGTACCTAAAGGTGAGGTTTTTAGAATGAAATAAAATCTTAAATGAAAATCCATAATGATTTTAAAACAATCATTATGGATTTTTTTGAAAGAGGGGCTAGGTAGTTAATTGGCGGGAAGAGAGGCATACTGACGGGATAGACACCCCAGGAAAGCGCCCGGCCGGAACGGAAATCAACCACACATTATGGTGATGAGCCCTTTAGTTGGTGAATAATAATAAGTAAAATAATGTCTCTTTAAAAAAGGAGCTTATACAATGATAGCATTTGAAAATGTTACAAAAAAATATGTAAATGATCAAGTCGCAGTAAAAGCTATTAATTTAGAGATCCATAAGGGAGAATTTTTTGTTCTTATTGGACCTAGTGGTTGTGGAAAAACAACATTATTAAAGATGATTAATCGATTAATTCACTTAACAGAAGGAACCATCCGAATTAATGGTAAAAGAATTAGTGATTACAATATTCATGAATTGCGATGGAATATCGGCTATGTCCTTCAACAAATTGCACTTTTCCCCCATATGACGATTGAAGAAAATATAGCTGTTGTACCTGAATTGAAGAAATGGAGTAAACCGCAAATTCAGCAACGAGTTCGTGAATTATTGGATATGGTTGGACTCGAACCAGATAAATATAGTCAGCGTAAGCCAACAGAGCTTTCTGGTGGTGAGCAACAAAGGGTCGGTGTTATTCGTGCATTAGCAGCTGATCCCGAAATCATTTTAATGGATGAGCCTTTTAGTGCTTTAGATCCGATTAGCCGCACGAAATTACAAGATGATCTTCTTGAGCTTCAGCAAACGATACAAAAAACAATCGTCTTTGTTTCGCATGATATGCAAGAGGCCTTAAAACTTGGTGATCGCATATGTGTCATGAAGGATGGAGAGATTGTACAGATTGGTACCCCACATGAAATCATACAAAATCCTGTTAATGATTTTGTTCGAGAATTTGTTGGGATAAAAGAGTATGGGACTTTCCGTATCCAGACTGTAATTGAACCAATTGCTGATGAGGTTCATCCAAGAAATCGAGAGAACACCATTTCTTCCGATGATTCTTTGCATACCATTCTTCAAAAACTAGCTCAATATGAATGTTTAGGTGTGGAAGAAAACGGTGAAATCATTGGCATTATCACGAGAGCAACCATGCTTCGGTATTTAGCACAGGATTCCTTAGAAAGAGGTAATTTAAATGGCTAATTTTTTTGATGTGTTTAGCGAACGTAAAGGCCAACTATGGGCATCTTTATTAGAGCATATTCAAATTTCATTCATTGCATTGTTTCTTGCGGTAGTGATTGCTATCCCTCTAGGAATCTATTTAACGAATAAAAAGAAAATAGCAGAAAGTATTATCGGTATTAGTGCAGTTTTGCAAACGATTCCTTCATTAGCGTTATTAGGATTATTGATCCCGTTGTTTGGTATCGGAAAGGTTCCTGCAATTATAGCTTTAGTTGTTTATGCACTTCTTCCGATTTTACGTAATACATTTACTGGGATAAATGAAGTAGATCCTTCTTTAAAGGAGGCGGCGATGGCGATGGGGATGAATACTCGAAAGAGATTAGTGAAAGTAGAATTGCCTCTTGCTATGCCTGTTATCATGGCAGGGATTCGAACAGCTATGGTATTAATCGTCGGAACGGCAACTTTAGCGGCATTAATTGGAGCTGGGGGATTAGGGGATATCATTTTGCTTGGAATTGACCGAAATAATACCGCACTTATTATTTTAGGGGCTGTCCCTGCGGCGATTTTAGCATTAGTGTTCGATTTCTTACTAAAAAAACTAGAATCACTGTCGTTTAAAAAAACAATGACATCATTGAGCATTATTAGTGTAGTGGCATTAATAATGTTTTTCTTTCCGCTACTAAACTTCAAAGAGAAAGAAGAAATTGTCATTGCAGGTAAGCTTGGATCTGAGCCAGAGCTTCTTATTAATATGTATAAATTGCTTATTGAAAATGAAACAGACTTAAAGGTGCAATTAAAACCTGGACTTGGTAAAACTTCCTTTGTATTTAATGCCCTTAAATCTGGCAGTATCGATATCTATCCAGAATTTACTGGAACGGCAATTTCAGAGTTTTTAAAAGAGGAAGCCATCAACAATAATCAGGAAGATGTGTATCATCAGGCAGAAGAAGGCATGATGAATAAATTTGACATGGTGATGCTTAGTCCGATGAAATATAACAATACGTATGCATTGGCAGTATCAAAACAAATGGCTGATACTTATCATTTGCAAACAATTTCTGACATTAAGCCCATTCAAGAAATGATAAAAGCCGGTTTCACATTGGAATTTAATGATCGAGAAGATGGTTATTTGGGCATTCAAAAGCGTTATGGTATTACACTTTCTAACATAGCAACAATGGAGCCAAAGCTTAGATATCAAGCGATCGAATCAGGAAATATAGATTTATTAGATGCGTACTCGACGGATAGTGAAATACGTCAATATCATCTGCAAGTTTTAGCAGATGATCAGCAACTATTTCCACCTTATCAAGGAGCTCCTTTACTAAGGAAAGAGACGCTAGAGAAATATCCTGAGATTGAAACAGCTTTAAAGAAGCTGGCAAATCAAATAACAGATGATGAGATGCGCGAAATGAATTATCGAGTAAATGTAGAAGGCCAAAACATAGAAAAAGTGGCACGCGACTATTTAACAAAGGCAGGATTGTTGTAAGATGAAAATCATAGTACAAGTAGCTAGAAAAGAGATGCTTCCGCGGGCTTGACTTCAATATTCTCATCAATAGTATAAGAAGATAAACTGAGCCCCTTTTAGTATCAGGGCTTTCACGTGTGAGCAGTACGTTTTTCTAAGTTAAAGCGAGTGTAAGGTATTAGGCTCTCAACCTGGAAATAGTATAGAGGATGAAGAATAATTGAGACTCGAAAAGTAAATGCTAATCGGGTCTCGAAATTTTTTGACAATATAATTGACGATGTGAATTAAGAGTTATAAAATGAAAAAGACCGTCCAGACGGTTTTTTACTTTAAAAGGGGGCAATTTTATGTCATCAAAAGCAGATTTAAAACGTTCACTTATTATCCAAACGGCGATCGATTATTTAAAGGACAATGATTTAAGTACTTTAACTTTAGATAAAATTGCCAGTAAGGCGAACATTAGCAAAGGTGGATTATTGTATCATTTTAATACGAAGGATGCGCTTCAAACAGCAATCGCTGAAACGATTTTGAACGAGGTTGTACAATCCTATGAACATTTAGCAAGCCTTGAGCAAGGGACAGGGGGTTTGACGAGAGCATTTATCTTAGCGTCTCAAAAAGATCTTGCGAATGGGGCATCCTTAAATATTGCGATTCAAATTATGCAAAATGACCATTCAGCTATCTCAACAGTTTATGACTGTTTACTTGACGAATTGTTCCAAGATGGTTTGGAGGATTCCGTTGTTCATCTGATTCGGTTAACGATTGATGGACTGTATTATTCGAAACTATTAAATATTGCACCGATTTCGGCTAAGGCAGCAGACGGTGTCTTTGAACAATTAATGCACGTGACAAGGAAGGACTAACATACATGAGTGTTTTTGGTTTTTTATTCATTTCAATTATCTCAGAAGTTTTTGCAAGCTCGATGCTGAAACTTACAAATGGCTTTAAACGACTATTCCCTTCAATTGGTGTAGTGGTTGGATATGGAACGGCTTTTTATTTCTTTTCTCTAACATTACAATCTTTAGCAATTGGCACTGCTTACGCGATATGGGCAGGAATAGGAACGGCGCTAACGGCGATCATCGGTGTAGTCTTGTATAAGGAATTACTCAATCTAAAAAAAATGATGGGTATTCTCTTAATTATTGTCGGTGTGGTTATGCTTAACCTTGCTGGTAGCGGACATTAAGGGGGGGATTTGTAAAAATGAAGGGTTATTTATTTTTAGCGTTATCCATTGTCAGCGAGGTAATTGCAACAACGATGCTTAAGTTTTCAGAAGCATTTACAATTCTGGGACCATCCATAGCTGTCGCAGTAGGATATGGCATTTCGTTTTATTCATTGTCCCTATGCTTAAAAACGTTACCATTAAGTCTTGCATACGCCATTTGGTCTGGCGTAGGTACAGCATTAACAGTTATTGTCGGTATCGTTGTATGGGGAGATATTTTTAATCTTTACTCTGCGATCGGAATTACTATGATTATTGGTGGGGTTATTCTGCTAAATCAGGGAGACCATCATAATGCGACAACATAATATTAATAAAAAGAAAACGTCCCAAATAAAATGGACGTTTTCTTTTTTTGTAGAATCCTTGCTTCTTTTACGAAAAAAGTCGTCATATTCCTAAGTGCTACATATTATAGCGAGAAGGTGTTAAATATGTTTGGAATTGTTTCAATGTTTATGGATAGCTCATTAAGACTTAGGAGGGCTGGGGAAATGAATAATGAAAACAAAAAAAACCATTTTCTATGTGAAGCGCTCTACGACATAAAAGCACTCCAGGATGTGATAAAGGATTTTCATTCTAAATATTTTGGTCAGCTGCTTGTGAAAATAGTGGGAAGCGATACGATTCCCTTTTTTTTATTAACACACAACGGTACTCACTTAAGGCTTATGGATACTGTAAAGCAGTTTGAAACAGAGTTTTTTCGCATAGAGGCTATTGATAGAGAACGGTGTCGTGGAACTGTTTCGCTTTTGCGAGGCTATGATTATGAAGGGCATGATACGAATTTGATGGCTGAGGTTGTCCGATTAGAGCGAACATCCTCAGAAAAATCCATTGATTTAAGTGGTATTTCTGCGATTCAGTTATTAAAGCCTGACATGTTAAAAGGGAAATTTATCATTGAGCCCAAATGGTGATTAAATTTTTAACTATTAAAATAACATAAAAATTAGAGCATCTGTCTAGGTGCACGTTGTAGTCATTGAATTTATTAGAGAGAGAATCCTATGAAGGGAAGAGATTAATGGATGACAATTATAGGAATGTTGCATCATCGGCTAGATCCTAGAACTGTTCTTAAGTCATATGCATTTGCGGCCGTTGCACAAGCAGAAGGAGCTCAATTTTTTTACTTTACACCAAAAAGCGTTGACTTTGATAAACGTTCCATTAGAGGAAAGGTATATGAAAATGGTGATTGGCATGAAAAAATGATGCCCTTTCCGGATGTTATATACAATGCAGGAAGTCCAGAAAAATTATCTGTATCAAAGGACATTATTGAGAAATTGAAAAAGGAAATACCTTTTACAACTCATTCTATAGGTAATAAATGGAATGTTATGAAGCGACTTAAAGAAGCAAAGGAATTTGATAAGTATTTAATTCCATCTGAGGTTGTTGAAAATGTTGATTTACTGCATAAATTTATGGCTTTTTATAAAAAAGTCGTATTTAAACCGATAGATGGCCGGAAGGGAAAAGGGATTTATTTTATTTCAAAAGTAGGAAGAACTAACTTTGAGGTAAAGAAGGATAGGGAAACTACTTTCTGTACACAGTCACAGCTAGATGAGTTAATTAGAGGTCAACTTTCTACAGGCATCTTTATCGTGCAGCCCTATATTCAATCAAAAACAAAATCAGGTCAAATTTATGATTTTCGTCTACATGTTCAAAAAAACGGTGAGGGTGAATGGGTTATAACGACGGTTTATCCGCGAATTGCACCAAATGGCTCGATTATACCGAATATTAACAATGGTGGTTTTACGAATTATTTAGATCCTTTTTTAGAGCAGGAATTTAAAGAAGATGCTTATGATATTCGACGTATGTTAGAGCATTTTTCCTTGTCATTGGCTCGCCATTTAGATGAAATTCAGATGGCGCAATTTGGAGAAGTTATTGATGAAATTGGCATTGATGTAGGCTTAGATGAACAAAGAAAAATTTGGATGTATGAAGTGAACTGGCGACCAGGTTGTCCTCCTGCTTTTTATTTAGAATTAGATGTGGTCATCAATACTATAAGGTATGCAATGTACCTTGCTAAGAATCAGAAGCAAATTAAAAGGGAAATTAGGCAATATAGGAAAGATAGGGATTCGTCCGAAGAAAGGGATTTAGTAGAAGAAAAGGCTTTACCAGTAGAAAAAATTTTAGCAGAAGAAAAGGCTTCACCAGAAGTAAAAGCTCTACCAGAAGAAAAAATTTTAGCAAAAGAAAAGGCTTTACCCATCATTGCGATTACCGGCAGTGCTGGAAAAACGACATCAAAAGCATTCCTAGCCTCCATTTTATCGGTAAAATGGAACATCTTTGAGTCAAAAGATTATTGGAATACAACAGAGCATACGAAAAAACATAAAGAAGAAATTAATGCTTCACATGAGGCTGTTGTGCTTGAGTACGGGATGGCTTATCCAGGTATCATTACAAATCACTGTAGCATTATTCAACCAAATATTAGTATTATCACAAATATCGGTTTAGCTCATGTGGGCAACTTTGATGGAGATATTAAAGGAGTGGCCAAGGCAAAATCGGAATTAATACATGGCATGGACCAAAACGGTTTATTAATCCTGAATAAGGACGATGATAATTCTAAGTATTTAGAGACTCAGCAGTTTAAAGGAAAAATCTTAACAGTAGGTATTCATAGCACAGCGAACTATCAAGCTTATGATATTCAATATAAAGACATAGGTATGTCCTTTAAAATAAAGCTACATGGACAGGAAATTGCCATGTATATCCCAATTTTAGGAGAACATCATGTTTATAATGCGCTAAATGCAGTTGCGGTTGCAGATTATTTAGGGTTTAGTCCAGCAGATATTAAAGCAGGGCTAAATTTCAAAAAACCACCTAGACGATTAACGATTTATAACTGTCGTGATGATATTACGGTTATTGATGATACCGTTCACTCTCATCCGCAGGGCGTACGTGCTGCTATTGATGTTCTGACAAATATAGCGAAGAAACGTAAAATTGCTATTATTGGTCAAATGCGAGAATTAGGGGATTTGAGAGAAGAGGAATATCGTAAATTGGGCGAATACATTTACGAGCAAGACATAGATTTATTCATCACTTATGGTTTTAGAACGGAGGAAATGGGAGCAGCAGCGAAGGCAATAGGGATGGATCCTTCTAAAGTTTATCATTTCTTGAATAAGGATGAATTGCATGCACTCTTAGAGAAAGTGATACAACCTCACGACACTATTTTAGTAAAGGGTGCTAGTAAAACGAATATGTTTGATACGGTTAAATTTTTAGATCAAAAATTTCAAGAATAAATAAAAAAGCCCGAGTAATTGACCTTTTGAAGGAAACAATTATTCGGGATATTTTTTTGCTAAAGAGATCATCGTATGAGAGCATTTTCAAAATCTAAGATACTTTTAGAATGAACTTTATTTCTTTTGCGGCGTTAATGGCTTTATTTTTAGCTTCCGCTAATGTTGCGCCTTCCGCAATTACATATGCATAACGATGTCCCATCGATAAAGGGGGGGTCAACAATGTCCCTCTTTTCGGCTTCACATATACATCCACAACTCCTGGTGAATTCGTTGCTCTATTTCTTCCAATAACTTTTTCTAAAATCCCTTTACTTTCAACAATGACGTATTTTGTATAGACAAACTTTCGATGCTTTGGATTGATATCGGGGCGCTCACCTAAAAATAATTTAAGTGTTTCTTCCACTAAATTAAATCCAAAAGCGGCGTGAAGCATAGTATTCATTGCTCCCCCTGAGATTCGTGGGTTAATCTCAATAAGCTTCCAGCCATTCTTTGTTAAACGAAGCTCTAAATGCAGTGCACCATTTTCGATGTTAAACGCTGTAACAATAGATTGGAGAACTTCCTCAAGACCAGCTTGAATTTCTTTTGGAGCTTTAACGAGAACACCATAACCAGTAATGATAAAACGTTTACCTTGAGTAATTTCTTGTTCAATAATACCGATGATATTAGCTTGCCGTTTATAGACAAGTGCTTCTACTAAATATTGCGGACCTTCGATATATTCTTCAATCATTATGGTTTCACGAGGATTTTTGCTTCGCAGATGGCTCAGGTGTTTCTTCAGTTGGTCTGAGTCGTTTGCTAACAAAACATCTTTAGAGCCTGTTGATTTTGGAGATTTCACAATAAGTGGAAATGCCAAGTTATTAGAGAAGGACTCATTTGGCTTGAGAAGAAAAAATTTAGGAGAATAAGGTTGGTTCTTTAAAAAGTTTCTAGTTTTTTCTTTATCCTCCATCATTTCAATAGCTGTTGAAGACGTATAGTTGAAACAAAATTCATCACATAAAATTGAGGCAATATGGACAAAAGGATCGACAAAACTAACAATAGATTTTATTTCTAACCCAGTTTTAGTTAAATTATAAATTTCTTCTTTCATGTCTTCTATATTCGAAGTATCAATAAGAATCATTTTATGAATATCTGGGTAGGCTTTTCTCTGCTGTAACTGCTTGTCGTTGTTTGTAAAAAGGACTGTAAAATAACCTAATTTTTCTGCTGCTATTGTTGCTTCACGACTTGACCCGGATTTGTTAGTGCCGATAAATATTATTGTTTTCAGGTATATCACTCCTTCTATTGTTCGTTAGATACTTTATCAACTATATATATATGCGAAGAAATAGATTTCCTCTAGTTATGTATCTCGCATACATCCAAGCAACTTTTAAGAAGCTACATATACTAGAGTGGAAAGGAGGGGAAAATAATATGAAGCCTCTTACGGTGCAGAATTTAACAGTCATTACTGCAGGCCATTTAGTGCAAGGGTCGGGGGAAGTGTTGATTCAACATGGCGCTTATCGACTGAAGCAAGTGAAAAAACCAAATACCGCCCTTTTTACAAATAAGCGTATTGTGAACTGGAAAGATTATGAGTCACTTTATCCTATAGTGGTTGTAACCGATAGATTATACAGTCAAAATGAATTACCTGAGCAAATAATTATCATTAAAGTAGAAGATACAGATGAGGCCTATTGGGAGTTCGTAAATTTTTATCGCAATCAATTTAATATCCCTGTTGTAGCCATTACTGGTACTTCTGGTAAATCGACGACGAAGGAAATGATCAAACATATACTTTCTGCAGAAAAAAATGTAGCATCCACGCCACTTAGTAGTAATTCTAGAACTGCTTCTTTGCAATATTTACTGAATATTGATGATCATACCGACGCAGCCGTTTATGAAACAGCTGTTGGTTCACCGGGGGACATCAAACTTGCGGGGCAATATTTCAAGCCGACTATTGGGATTATTACAAATATAGGAGCACATCATTTAAATTATTGTAAAACTTTAGAGGGGTATATCCAAGCAAAGGGTGAAATGTTGGACATTATTAGTCCTACAGGCTCCTTAATCCTGAATGCTGATGATAGCAACTCAAGTAAAATAGATTTATCAAAGTTTCAAGGACGCATTATTAAAGTAGGTAAGCATGAATCCTGTGATTTTCAAGCAAGAGATATTCGCTACCACAAAAATGGTATGCTGTTCAATGTTCATCACAAGAAGAAACTCTATGAAATCTATGTACCAGGTTTTGGCGAGCATCAAGTATATAATGCGCTCACTGCGATTGCAGCTATTTGTGAAATGGGTTTGCCGATTTCTTTAGCAGCTGAACAACTGCCATCATTCCGAAAATTGAATAAGCAGCTTCAGGTATTTAAAGGCATTAATAATTCCATATTACTAGATGATACATGGAATATTACGACTACTTCTTTGGAGGCAGGATTAAAAGTTTTGAAAGCGCTCGGAGAAGGCAAGAAAACGATTGCCGTTATTGGGACGATAACAGATTTAGGGTCTTGGGGATATATCATTCACGAACAAGCGGGAGAATTAATTAGTGAAATTGGGGTCGATGTACTTATTACGATAGGGGAACATGCAAGTATTATGGCGCTTCATGCCATTGAGGCAGGAATGAGTTCACCTGTGTATATTTTTAAAAATAGTACACGCGTCTATAAATTGTTAGAAGATATTGTAGATGAAAATACGGTTCTTTTCATTAAAGGAGATATGTATAGTAAAGAAGTTTCTAAGTTGGCAGATGATTTAAAAATAAAAAAATCATCTACTTCCGAATAGATTTCACCTAAATAAATGTTATTTTTCATCATTTACTAGAATGAGCATATTTATAGTCAATTGCTTGAAATGCATAAACTATGATATTCATTTATTCAGAAATATACTTTATAGAAAGGGGGCGTAGTTAACTTGCAACATATAAGTGTGAGCGATATAAGAAAATTATTACAAGGAGAATTATTAAGCGGTTCTGAACACTGGTCTGTTAAACATGCAATTTATTATAACCGACATGATCTGACTCAAAATCATACACTTATGTTTGTTAGTAAAAGTGATCAAATTAACTGGCAAGAAATAGATCGAAAGGGACCATCTCTAGTCATTTCTGATAAATCTTCAGAGGAATTGAAAAATGCGCTGAAGAATACGGCCGTTATACGCGTCAAAAGTATTTTGCATGCCTATTGGAAATTCATGGGGCATTACAGAAATCTATTTCAAATACCAGTCGTTGCTTTAACCGGAACATGTGGTAAAACGACAACGAAAGAAATGATTAAACACATAGCTAGTAAGGAATGGAATGTTCAAGCATCTGTCAGCAGTAAAAATGAGCCACGGCAATCCTTACCGTACTTGACTGGAATCGATCAGAATACAAAAGCAGCTATCTTTGAATTAGGATTGGGGAATATAGGGAATATTAAACACCAATGTATGATCTATCAGCCTACGATTGGTATTATTACGAATATTGGTGTCCATCATTTAGATGGATGCAATAATCTTGATGGTTATATCAAAGCAAAGGCAGAAATTGTAGAAGGAATAAGAAAAGATGGCACGTTAATCATTAATGGTGATGATGAAAACATTAAAAAAATCCCCCTAAATAAATTTAGAGGAAAGATTATTACCTTTGGCGTCAACGAAAAGGCAGATTATCAAGCTACGAATATACAATTCACAAAAGGCGGCATGAAATTTGTACTAAAAGTGTCAAATAACAAATACAATTTATTTGTTCCAGGATACGGAGAACACCAGGTATATAATGCATTAGCGGCTATAGCTGCCATAAAGGAAATGGGACTTTCCATGGCTGTCGCAATTTCGCAATTAAAAACGTTCAAAGCGATGGCAAGACACTTAGAATTTTCTACGGGCATAGGTGAATGTACTATCGTAGATGATACTTGGACAAATAACCCGACTTCTGTTGAAGCGGCACTAAAGGTTTTAGATACTATAGGAAAAGGGAAGAAAGTAATTCTTATTTTAGGTGATATTAAGAGGTTAGGAAATTTCGAAGAAAAATATCATCGAGAGATTGGCACAATGGTCGCGAAAAGAAATGTTGATACGCTTATTACTATTGGCAATAGAGCAGAAAATATTGCGAATCAAGCGTTGAAGGAAGGCACCAAGGCAGATGTTCATATGTTTAAAGATGTTACAGGCGTTTTAGATGTACTAAAGCATAAGCTCGATAATGAAACCATTGTACTTATTAAAGGTCCAATGTCTAGCAAATCTATGATAGAATTTGCGAATCAGTTAAAAAATAAAAAATAAGCTAGAAAAAGAAGTATTCTCAATAGAAGAATACTTCTTTTTCTTTGTATTTATATTATAAAACACGACGAGCTGTTACATAGTTTTGATTTGCCCATGTTGAAGTTAGGCTTTGTTTTACAACATTATTAGATGTCATACTAATAAACTGATTATTACCAAGATAGATGCCTGTTTGTGTAATATCTTTTCCTCCATTGTTAGTAGAGAAGAAGATCAGATCTCCTTTTTGTAACTGTGCTTTTTCCACTTTAGTCCCAACTAATGCTTGTCTACTTGCTAATTTATCTTTTAAATCAATCCCATGCTGTTTAAAAACATAGTAAGTAAATCCTGCGCTCGTAAACGTAAGTGAGCTTTCGTCATACGAATAACCAAACTTTGCTTTACTACTCAAATTTGAGGCAGTAGAGATGATTTTATCAGCAGAAGTAGAAGGCGTGCTAGGGGCTGGATTTGGAGCAGGAGCTGCAGTTGAGTTATCTGACGTAACACGTTTTGCAGTAATATAATGCTCTTTATAATAGTCAACGAACAGTACTCTTGTCGTAATACCACTTGAACTTGGAATCATTATTCGTTGGTCCCCAGCATAAATGGCTACAAGTGAAGGTGTTTGAGAGCCAGCGACACTATTAAAGAAAATTAAATCACCTTTCTTTAAATTAGCACGTGAAACCGTCGATCCCAGATTCATTTGTTCCTTTAAGGTTGTAGTACCAAGGTTTACGCCACTCTTACGATAAACATATTCTACAAACCCAGGCCCGGTAAAACGTAGACTCTGCTCACTAATTGTTGTACCCATAGTTACTTTATCTTTATAGTTATAAGCGTTTTCAACGATTTTATCGCCCTTTGTTGCAGGATTAGCTGAGAGTAATGTAGGTAAAACTCTGCGGGCACCTACATAATTATCTGTATAATATGGCTTACTATTTAAATCAGAAATAACAATATTCTGTTGGGAATCAGCCATGTGAATCATTTTATTGTCCCCGATATACATACCAACGTGGTCAGGGTCTGTCCCAGTTTTTTTACTCTTAAAGAATAGTAAATCACCTTTTTGTAATTGATTTCTATTAACAGCTGTTCCTTGCTGTATCATATAATCTTCATTATAAGTTGCAAGGTCAACACCATTTTTCTCGAAAATGTACATAATAAATGATGCGCAAGAGAATTTATAAGGATATGTAGCCTTGTATTCTGTATTACTATATGTCGCCTTACCAATTAAGCTTTTTCCAGCTTGAATTAGTTGATCCGCTTTCGTATTAACTGCTTGTGAGTTATTCAGGGCATTTGTTGTTGCAGCCTCTACTTCTATAGGTTGAACAGTTGGTTGTACCATCCCCACTGTGCTAAAACCTATCGTCAATGCTAATGTTGTTGATAAAAATCGTTTATTCATGTTGTTATTTCCTCCTGAAGCTATTGTTAGGATTAATCCTGATTTGGTTTGTCACTGGAATTAATCGTAGCATGAAAAAGTAGGGCTTCTTTGAGGTAATTGTTACCACGGTGGATGGGAAATTGCTGTAAACACCTGATATAAAAGGCTTCATCGCCTTAATTTACAGTTGTATTACAAATGTTTCAGTTGGCTGAAGTGTTTTTTAGTATCGAAAGAAGGAGGATGTCGATAAAATTCAGAAGTTGGGTGATAAAACGTGAAAGTTAGTCGATAAAATTCAAAAGTTGGGCGATAAAATGTAAAAGTACCCCGGCAAAATTAAAAAGTTGGAAGACATGCCAGTTGAATAGAAAATAATTTCTATTCAACTGTTTTCTTTTAGAATTCTTGAATCATCTCCACTCTATTACCGAATGGATCTCTAAATTCAAAGCGTTCAAAATGAGGAATAGGAACTGAGTCGAAAATTTCTATATGATGTTCGGCTAGTACCTTCTTCCAATGTTCGATATTTTCAACTTGATAGGCAATATGAGCCTTCGTCGTTAATCTATCAAAGCCATCCTCTGTACCTACATGTACCGCTCTATTGCCGACCTGTAACCAAAATCCACCTCGTCCTTTCAGCGAATCAGGCTTTTCAATTTCTTTTAGTCCTAATACTTGACAGTAAAAATGTCTTCCTTTTTCTTCCTCACCTTTTGGTATTGTTATTTGAACGTGATGTAAGCCTATAATCATTTTTTCTCCTCCTTTAATTCTAATCATTACTTACTTCTAGGATAATAATGTAAAATCCTTTAATTTGATGAATGAATAGTATTCTTTTTCACGAATGAAGCATTTGTAAAACCAGTAATGAGAATTAGGGAGTAAGCCCATAATAGCCATGAGGCGAAATATCGATCTAAGTCAGCCGATAAATTCGGGAAAATATTGTCGAAAACTAACAATACGACTGCATCGATGAGCATTCCAGGTAATACGATACAAATAGCAGCCAGTAACCGTTCTGTACCTTTTGTCTTTTTCAAAGAATAAATAGGTATTGTCGCTATCCAAACGATTGGAATAGCTAAAATGTAAGTAGCTATCATGAGGAAAGGTTCTTCAAGGGTAAAAAAGTAGTGCCCTACAAATCGAAATACGGCACTTGCTACAAGCCAAATCCCAAAACCCCAGCATAAAAAGAATCGCATAGTTTTCCTCCTCTAATTATTTTCTAGACGATGCAATGTCTGAAGGATTTTTTCTAATTGCTGATAGAAGACATCTACATCGAAATCGTCCCTCATCATCACTTGTAAGGCTAAGCCATCAATAAGGGCGTTGAAAAAAATGCTCCAAGTTTCCATCGACACGCCATCAATTGGTGATGTATCCCATAATTTATTTAAAATGTTACATAAATGTTCATTTTCAGCCGCTAAAATTTGTCCAATTTGCTGTCTAATAGTTGGGTTCGTAAAGCCGAAAACGATTAAGGTGAAAAATAATTTATGATAAAACGCATCATTTTCATATCGACTTTTTGCAGAGAAAAGTGCAGATTGAATCATTTCTCGATCAGTCATCAGAATCTCATTCCAGGAATTTTCACAGATGTCTTGGACAATTTCTAGAATGATTTGCTCTTTTGATTTGAAATGATAATAAATAGTTCCTTGTGTCACCCCAGCTTGCTCAGCAACAGCCTTTAAGGTGAATTTCTCAATCCCTTTTTCTACTAAACTTTGCTTGGCAGCCATTAATAAATCTGACTTTTCAATACCAGTAGGTTTTGCCATTTGTTTACACCTCCTTTGTTATTAGTTAGTTGGATAACTAACTATAAAATAACAGAATATCCCACTATTTACAAGTTTTTTTGGTAGCGGGGCTGCTAGTCTTCGATGATTCCATATGTTCGGAATAATAGCAGTATGAAGAATCAAACAAATCTGAAAATAAATCTACTTTTCAGAAAAATATATGTTATAGTAAAACATAATTAAATATTGTGTAAGAGTTGGTGCCGAATGAAAGTTTGGCTTAAAAGGGAAGTCGGTGTAAATCCGACGCTGTCCCGCAACTGTAAATCGGAGCAAATCACAATTGCCACTGGGAAACTGGGAAGGCTGTGAGGCGTGTTGATGAGAAGCCAGGAGACCTGCCAATATCTAGTACACACCAAATACCTACGTGGAAATAGGTGGTGAGATGTGACCATATCGGCCCTGTGCGACAATAAATCATGCGATATTTTGAAAGAATTTCGTATTGTTTCTTGATAGCTAATTTTGATATGCAATGACAGCCATTTTCCAAAAAAAAGGAGGGTGGCTTTTTTTTTATTTTGATTGATAGGAGAGATAAACATGACGTATACAAGTACTACAGTTGGTTATCCGTATATCGGAGAAGATCGTGAATGGAAAAAGGCTTTAGAGGCATTTTGGAAAAAGGAGCTTTCAGAGGATGAATTTTTACAGCATTTAAAGGATATTCGCCTAGCTCGAATAAACAAGCAGATTCGTCTCGGCATAGACATGATAACTGTCGGAGATTTCACACTCTATGACAGAATGTTGGATACGGCAATGATGTTTGGCTTAGTTCCAAAGCGCTTTGATTGGCAGGGAGACAAAGTTGATTTACAAACTTACTATGGGGTAGCTCGTGGTAGTAAAAAAGCCGTGGCTAGTGAAATGACAAAATGGTTTAATACAAACTATCATTATATTGTGCCAGAATATGAGGGACAACCTTTGCAATTAACAGAAAATAAAATATTGGCAGACTTTTTAGAGGCTAAGGAAGCGTTTGGTATTACAGCAAAACCTACATTGATTGGCCCATATACATTTTGTAAATTAACAAAAGGCTATGACAAACTATCGCAGATTACATTTATTTTAGCATTACTACCACTTTATACGCAGGTCTTAAAGGAGTTAGTGGATGCTGGTGTAGAGTGGATTCAATTAGAGGAGCCTGCTCTTGCCACAACACTAGATGAAGCGGAGGTTAAACTTGTTCAAGAAATTTATAGACAATTAGTTGCATCAGTACCCGAGGTTAACATTATGCTACAAACATATTTTGAGTCATTATCGGCATACGAGTCAATTGTGACACTTCCGGTTCAAGGAATTGGGTTAGACTTTGTGCATGGCTATGGCGAAAATATGGAGGCATTACGTCAATTTGGCTTCCCACAAGATAAAGTATTAGCGGCCGGTATTATAAATGGACGAGATATTTGGCGCTCCAATCTAGCAGAGGCTAGCTCAACTATTAAAGCTATTGAACAGCTAAGTGGTGCTAAAGAAATATGGATTCAATCTTCGTGTAACTTACAGCATGTTCCAATTACAACTACTCTCGAAACAAAGCTCGATCCAGTTCTAAAAAATGCCCTTTCTTTTGCAGATGAAAAATTAGTTGAAATCAATGAAATAACAAAATACTTACAAGGCACAGGAAGCCCCTCAAATCAAAAAACATCTGAAAGTATGAAGGCGATTGAAGCGTTGAAAAATCACCCGGCTCGTCAAAATAGAAGTATTCAACAAGCCATTAAAGCAGTGTCAGCACAAGATTTTGAACGCCAGAGTGAATTTAAAACACGTCAAAAGGTTCAACAACAAGCCTTGCAATTACCGCTGTTCCCAACTACAACAATTGGGAGCTTTCCGCAATCAGACGAAGTCAAACGTACACGAAGTGCATGGCGAAAGAAACAACTATCTGATGAGGATTATGCAGCGTTTGTCGAACAAGAGACAAAACGTTGGATCACTATTCAAGAGGAATTAGATATCGACGTTTTGGTACACGGTGAATTTGAGCGCACAGATATGGTTGAATATTTCGGGGAAAAACTTACTGGTTTTGCATTTACGGAGAAAGCATGGGTTGTATCATATGGCTCTCGCTGTGTGAAGCCACCAATTATTTATGGTGACGTTGCATGGGAAGCACCGATGACAGTTAAAGAAACAGCCTATGCCCAAAGCCAAACGAATCGTTATGTAAAGGGAATGCTCACAGGTCCTGTGACAATTTTAAATTGGTCCTTTGTCCGGGATGATATTTCACGGGAGGATGTATCCTATCAAATTGCTTTGGCACTTCGAAAAGAGGTAGAAGCACTAGAAGCTGCGGGTATTTCTATTATTCAGGTTGATGAACCAGCATTACGAGAGGGCTTGCCACTGTGTGAAGAAAATTGGGGAGCTTACTTAGAGTGGACGGTGAATGCTTTTAAACTTGCTACATCTAGTGTGAAGGATCAAACACAAATTCATACACATATGTGCTATTGTGAGTTTAATGATTTTATCGAGCCAATTAGTGCATTGGATGCTGATGTTATTTCAATTGAAACGTCACGTAGCCATGGCGAGCTGATTTCTTCTCTGCAAGTCAATCCGTATGAAAAAGGAATTGGGCTAGGCGTTTATGATATTCATAGTCCACGTGTACCGAGCGAAGAAGAGATGCTGAGTATTATGCAGGATAGCTTACAGGTTTTATCAAAAAATCAATTTTGGGTGAATCCTGACTGTGGTTTAAAAACAAGGAAGGAAACAGAAACAGTTGCAGCACTGGCACATATGGTAGCTGCGGCAAAAACTCTCCGTCAACAAGTCCAACAGTCCATACATTAAATAGAAACTTGACTTCTTTTTAAGAGGTCAGGTTTTTCTTTTTATTCGACAGAAATTTTTATAGAAAAAGTGAAGTGACAGCTACTGAAAAAATTTAAGCGAAGGTAGCGTGGTCCAAGCGATGGATAGACTAGTCAAACAGATGCTTAGATGGTGAAGTACTCGATTATACAAGATACTATGGTATAATAATATAAACGGAATAATAAGATAGAGGTACAAATCGGAATTCCGATTTGTTTAAAAGGGAAGATCGGTGTAAATCCGGCGCTGTCCCGCAACTGTAAATGTGAGCACGTTTCAAAAGACCACTGTTACGCATTGTAATGGGAAGGTGAAAAGTGTGATGAACATAAGCCAGGAGACCTGCCTTTATCTAGTACAACCAAAAAACCTACGAGGATAGGGGGTGTTGAGTGTGACTAGAGAAATTCTCCTGCATGCTCATAGTACGATGATTGCTAAGAAGGTAGCTTCTATTACCAATAGAAAGCTTTTTTCACCGTGTCAATCACCGTATTATGTCGTGTATTTGTCATAGTAGGCATCTTCCTGATGAAGGAAAGATGTTTTTTTATGCTAAAATTGAAGGAGTGTTACACATGAATCCACAAGTAATCGAGTATTATGAAAGTTTATTAAAATTTGAAGTCATGGAAACGCAATATACAAGTACTTCTCAAACATTAAAGGACACAGTTGAACAGTATGTAGAACAAGATGCTGTCCATGAAAATGATATTTTAACAGCTTATACGAATGTAATGAAAGAGCTAGTTGGATAAAGTGAAACTTTAATCAGTGGGACGTATTATCCCCACTGATTATTAGTCTTCACCAATCGGGCTTTTACGGGCAGTTAATCCCGCACCAAACTTCTTTGCATTGCTAATTTAAGATTTGGTATTTTTTACCTGAAGTCGCGCTTTCGGAATAGATAAATTACTGCCCGTTAAAGCGGGATAAAGTGAAACTTTAATCAGTGGGACGTATTATCCCCACTGATTATTAGTCTTCACCAATCGGGCTTTTACGGGCAGTTAAACCCTGAACCTATTTGCCTAATTTAAGATTTGTAATCTTGTACCTGACGTTTCACTTTTGGAACAGATAAATTACTGCCCGTTAAAGCGGGATAAAATGAGACTTTAATTAGTGGGGCGTATTATCCTCACTGATTATTAGTCTTCACCAAAGTTAAAAGGCTACTTAATGTTCACCTCTTTATGGGGACATTATGTAGCCTTTTTCTATAAAAACAAGCTTTTAATCTAATTATCTCAATAGGAATACATCTATTTGTCATAAAAAAAACTCTGGGACTTCATACTTATTTCACTTTTTAACTATATAATAATTTTGCGCTTATTATTATAGATTGGAGAATTAGACATGAAGAACACGCTTTATCAGAGCTTTTGGCGAACGCACTTTTATGCCGCGTTATTTATTACTCCACTTCTTATTTCACTAACATTAAGTGGTATAGGTTTTTTATTTTATACCAATGTTGAAAATCAGTTATATGATAAATACTTTTTTGGTGAAAGTGGAAAAACCGAGATACAATCTATCGATGATGCTGTTAAACTTGCAGAAGAATCATATGCTGGCTATAAAACAAATAAAATTATTGAGTTAGAAGAGCCATACAATACTCGTTTATCGATGAAGAATGCAGATGGCAAAGAGAAATATGTGTTTTTAGATGATCATAACCAAATTATCGGTGGTCAAGATGCTGATTACACATTTGCAAATATTATGAGAAATGCCCATAGTTCCTTATTTATTGGGGGAACGGTTGTCAATTATTTAGTAGAATTAGCTGCGTGCTGGGCTATTTTTTTACTACTTTCAGGCATTTACATGACGTTTAAAGCAAAACTACTAAAGAAAACAAAGCAGACGAACAAACGTCAAAAGAGTAGAAAATTCCATGCTCTTGTTGGGACAATTATTACAATTCCAATGCTTGTTATTATTTTCACAGGTTTACCATGGTCTGCGTTTATGGGGAAATATATTTATCAAGCTTCACAAGATCATCCTTCTTTCGGCACGCCATTATTGCAGCAGCAGCCGCCTACATCTGATGTTAGTGAGATTCCTTGGGCTACTCGTCAAGAAACCCCTCCATCGTCAGATTCAGGACATGCAGCACATCATGGTATGGGGGCTAATATGGGCTATGTTACTAACCCTAACCAACTAAGTGTGGAAAAGCTAGAACATGAAATTGATGCAATGAATATATCAAAACCTTACGCTATTATTTATCCTACTAGTGAAGACGGTGTCTATACAGTTGCAAAATCTAGTAACACTGGTGTCACAGGTCTTGATGTTAGTCCATATGATGAAACGACAATGTATTTCGATCAATATAGCGGAAAATTTATAGACAAGGTTGGATATGAGGACTATGGCATTCTTGCCAAATGGTTCACATGGGGAATTCCTTTACATGAAGGTCATTTGTTTGGCTGGCCAAATAAATTAATAAATTTACTAGTATGTCTAGCATTTTTAGTAGTTATAGTTTGGGGAGTTAGAACATGGCTACTACGAAAGAAACAAGGTATGCTATCTGCACCACCTAAAATCTCTCAAAAGGTATCCATTCCTTTTATCATTTTCATGATAATTTTAGGGATACTAATGCCACTATTTGGACTTTCATTAATTGCTGTCGTACTCGTTGAAATAATTATAAATTTAGTGTCTAAAAATAAAAAAGTAGTTGATTAAAATGCTAAGCGATACTGTATCCTTAATGGTTAAGGAATATAGTATCGCTTTTCTTGTTCTAAAGCCACCCTTTATCACTGGCGATTTGAACAGCTTGTTGTCTAGATTCAACATGGAGCTTTTGAATAGAGGTTGATAAATAGTTTCGGATAGTGCCTTTCGTTAAAAATAACTTTTTACTAATCTCATTTGTTGTGAGTCCTACTTTTACAAGTTGCAGAACAGCAATTTCACGTTCATTTAATGGATTCTGTTCTTTCATAAACAACGTTGCAGCTAGATCTCTACTAACTACTTTTTCACCATTCATCACTTTTCTTATTGTTTCAATTAAATAGTCGATCGGCTCATCTTTTAATAAATAACCTTGTACCTCACAATCCATCGCTTTTTGTAAATAGCCAGGGCGTGCAAAGGTAGTGACAATCATCACCTTGCACGGTAAATTTGCCTGTCTTATTTTTTCAGCAAGTTCAAGACCAGTAAAATTCGGCATTTCGATGTCCAATACACAAACATCGGGTAGCTCTTGTTGAATATATTCCCACGCTGTTTGACCATCTGAAACTTCCGCGATCACTTTTATATCAGGCTCAAACGACAACAAGGAAGTCATGGCGCCACGTAACATTTGTTGATCCTCAGCTAGTAATACTCTTATCATGAAGTTGGCTCCTTTTTATAGTGTTGGTTAGGCAGTGTTAAGGTCACAATCGTTCCGCCTGTCGGTAAGTTGCCAATGGAAGCATTTCCTTGAAGGGCATTCATTCTTTCTTTCATCGATGAAAGTCCATTCCCATGCCCTTGGATATGTAAGCCGACACCATCGTCAACAACGTTTATCTTTAAAATTCCATTAATATAGTTGATATCTATTTGGCATTTTTTTGCTTGACTATGTTTAATAATATTTGTAGCTGCTTCCCGAAGACATAAGGACAGCATCGTTTCCTCCACACTAGCTAGTAGCAGCTTTGGACAGTTATTTTTTATTTTTATGGAAATATCCGCTGTTTGTAAATGCTGCTTACAATGTATAAGTTCACTTTCTAACGAAATAAAATTCATATCGGAGACTAATTCTCTTACTTGCTTTAGTGCTGTTCGTGTTGTTGCTAAAATATCATTTAGCTCATCTTTAACACGCATTGTATCTTTATCGACTAATTTTGATGTTAGTTCGGTTTTTATTTTAATCATTGTCAATGTATGACCAAGCGTATCGTGGAGGTCTCTCGCAATACGTTGTCTTTCTTCTTGCTGAACAAGCTGGGTATTTACCTCTGTTAATTTTGATTGTAATTTTTTTGATTTTTCTACGTAGTAAATTAGCATTGGAAACAGTAGCTGAATGATCATAATAGGTATTATTGCTTGGGATTGTAATTTGAAAGATGCTCCTGATTCAAACCAAATAACTATTAAAAACATAAAGGCAATCGCAATCATTCCAATAGCAATATGCCATTTCTTTTTAGCTCTCCCAATTAAATCAGCAAATATAAATCCAAAAACTAACATAGAAGAACCTTCATAAATACCCAATATGATAATAAGCGTAAAGCCTAGTAAAGAAGCTAACAGTAAACGCCAATCTTTAAACCATAAAGCAATATAGAAGGCTATTAAAAATAACATAATGATAATTATTTTAGCCATTAACGGTAATGGAGAATTCGAACTTAATACCATTGTAAATAAAAAAACAAGTGATACAACATCGATAATTAAATAGTACTTTACCTGGTCTCTTGGATAAATCTTTATAGTTCACACCAACCCTTGTCGATTATTTCTGTGTGACACTTTGAATGGCGTGTTTCCGAATCCATTCCATTGGCCCAACATGAAAATGCTTGATACAAATATGTGCCATGAAAAGTTGTAGAAGGGAGAGGGTTAGCCAAATGCTGATAACTTCAATGCTATTTAATTTTCCACCTAAACCTAAGCCCCAACCATAGAAAATAATAGATGCAATAACATTTTGAAGCACATAGCAACTTAAAGACATTTTCCCAATCTCACCAAATCTCTTCCATAACCAATCAAGCTTCTTATATTCTATCATTTTACCTAATATACCAATATAACCAATTGATAGAATTGGTGCGAATAAATAACGTACAGGTAAATCAAATGCTCCACCGGGAATAAAAATTAGAAGGTTTAAAGGTACTCCAATAAAAATACCGATTTTGAATAGTTTTTGACGCGCCTGACGTCCTTTGTCATCTTGCGAAAATACACCATTCCTCATCAGTTTAACACCAAGTAAAAATAAAAAGATATTCATTGGAATAATAAAAATAGCTTCTGTTCTATAATAAAGAAAATTTGTTAAACGATATTGTATTTGCTCAAACCAAGTTCCATTTTCATAAAGACTAACGACTGGATCGAGTCCAGCAAGGGAAACATTGATGGCACCTAGCAATGCGCTAACTAAAATCAGCAGAATCGTCAGTGCGTGGAAACTACCAAAAACGTATAAAGCACGTTTAATTGCTTTATCACCAAATTTAACGATAAAAGCAACGATGACGGCTGTCACAGCATAGCTCATTAAAATATCATATTCCATAACTAAGGTGAAGTGGATAAGCCCCTCCATAAATAAAAAAACTATCGTCCAAATATACATGCCTGGCCAAGCATTTCCTTTTCGCAAAGCTTGCTGATATTTTAATTCTAGACCTACACCAAACATGATTGTTAATAAACCAAGGAGTTTACCGTTTACTAAAAAAAGGACTGCCATTCGTAAAAAGTCGTTCAATGACCACCAACCTGAAAAACTACTCGTTGTGATATACGAAATATCTCCAAGATAAGCAAAAATCCAAATATTCGTGCCAAGTGTCCCTAATACAGCAAAGCCTCGTAACATATCGATTAGGGGTAATCTTTGTTGAACCTTCATCATAAAATCACTCTTTCTTTGTTTTCTTACAATAATGATAAGAAAACGAAAGGGAAAAACATATTCACACCAGTCAAAGGTTCTTTATGACAGGTGTCATTTTATGGTGTATCAAGAGCACAGGAAACAAAAAAACAGCTATGCTTTTTATTAACACTATGGTGTTTTGGCTAGGGAAAATAGGAAGCGGTCACTTTTAGAATAATGTATTAGAAAAGCAGGAATCTTTCCTTCGAGGCACGAGAATTTTAGTCAAAATCTAAATTTTTATAATTTAAATATTGCGAAAACTAATCATATTAGTTAAAATATAAATACAATTAGTTGATAAAGGGGATTTGATTTAGAATGAAAATTACGAAGATTGGTACAGTGTTTCAATTGTCATTTATGCCAAGGATTTTTCCTGTTAATTGTTATATTGTAGAAGAAGAAAGCGAGCTTACACTTATCGATGCAGCCTTACCATATAGTGCAAAAAGTATAATAAAAGCGGCTGAAAGTATTGGTAAACCGATTACAAGAATCATCATTACTCATGCACATAGTGATCATATAGGAGCGCTAGACACGTTAAAAGAATTATTACCAGATAGTCAAGTGTGCATTTCTTCCAGAGATGCTTTGTTATTGGAAGGAAATAGTGCATTACTTCCAAATGAAAAAAACACACCCATTCGGGGAGGTATTCCAAAAAATATTAAGACTAAACCGGACTTATTACTCGAAGAAGGTGATTGTGTTGGTTCATTAGAAGTGATTGCAACTCCAGGTCATACACCTGGTTCCATCACACTTTTCGACACACGCAATAGAAGTTTAATCGCGGGTGATGCCCTCGTAACAAGAGGAAAACTACTAGTATCGGGAGTAATGAATCCGTTGTTTCCATTTCCTGCTCTAGCAACATGGGATAAAAGCACAGCTCTAATAAGCGCAAAAAAATTAAGGGATTTAAATCCAAGCTTACTTGCTGTGGGGCACGGAAAGATGTTGAAGCAACCACAGGAACTTTTGGACATAGCAATAGCAGAAGCAGAAAAAATTTTAGACAATCAAAATAGGAAGTGAAAAAAATGTCCCGTCGAATGAAAATAGATATATCGATTATTTTACAAAAGGCAACGGAGCTAGTTGATGAACAAGGATTGGATCAACTTTCAATTGGACTATTAGCAGAAAAATTGGAAATACGACCACCTTCCTTGTATAACCATCTTGATGGATTAAATGAATTGAAGCAGAAGTTAGCTATTCAAGGCGTAAACAAATTAAATGAATATATGCTTCAAGCTGCAGTAGGACGTTCAGGTGATGATGCCGTTCGTGCAATTAGTCAGGCATATATTCAATTTGTTAGAGAGCATCCGGGGTTGTATGATGCAAGCACTCGCTTTCCAGATACTAACGATCAAGAACTTCAGCAAGCCCAAGAAGCTGTCGTGCAACTTGTACTTCAAGTGCTTGATGCCTATAATTTACAAGAAGAAATTGCTATTCATATGGTCAGAGGGTTACGAAGTATTCTACATGGATTCACTTCTATTGAACAAATGGGGGGATTTGGGATGCCACTTGATATCAATAAAAGCTTTTTAATCTTAATCAATACTTTTATTGAGGGCATTCATGCAGTTATGATTAATGAAGATAAACACATGCAAAGGAATGACTAAGGAGGAAATCTTGCTCTTTTAGGGAAAAGAAAGAAGCGGGAAATGGCACAAAGGATTAATTTCCCGCTATAAATTGTTGAACAGAATGGATGTTGAAGTGGGTGATTTGTCGTTGAACGAGTCTGCTGCTCTTTTTTATTTACATAGCAGTTAAGTTAAATAACATCCTCACACTATTTAGTACATGAATAAATTCTATAGTCTAAAACGCCTTCATACTTTAAGTTCATTTCAAAATGTTTATCCATTACCTCATAAAGTTCAGGTGCAATATCCTTCGAGTGATGAAGCTCAGGAATGGAGAAGATTGATTTATTTTTTTGAATACGAATATTTTTAAAACCAGCCTGGTTAAACAAAGCTACCCAATCCTTTTTCATTGAACAAGAATCAAATCCATAAAAATGTTTGATTTCCTTTTCAATTTTTTCTTCAAGTGGTTGATGAATAGTAAATTCAATGGCAATAAACCGACCACCTTTTTTTAATAAACGAAAAATTTCTTTCAGGGCATTAGGTTTATTGACAAAAGAAAGAACAGATTCAGAAATAATAAAATCAAATGTATGATCAGGTAACGGCACTTGTTCTATAGAGCATTGAATTATTTTTACGGGTAAGTGATTTTTTTTCATTCTCTTTTTAGCCTTTGCGACCATTTCAGGATTGATATCAATACCAGTTACTTTTGCTTCATATGTTTCCGCCAAATAGGCAGAAGTTTGGCCTGTACCACACCCTGCATCCAAAATGCGGGAGTTTTCGTTAATGCTCTCTACCTTGAATATTTCCTTAGTTAGATTAATGCCACCAGGATGCGCACCACCAACGCCAAATTTGGACAGAAAATCTAGATATTTTGAATTTTGAATCGGAATCCCTTCTTTATTCGTATTTTTGTATAATATGAAATTAAAAAAAGTATGGTTCCAGAGTTGTCATGAAGAACCTTTCAGAAAGGAAGGAGAGAATGATAAATAATTGGGCTTCAACATTTTTACAATACATATCAATATATTTTTTTAGCAACTTCTCCGATAGTCTAAACAATAAAAAAATACAGACGTATACTAGTAAAAAGATATTTGATAGGGGGTGAATTGATGCCATTTTATCCGCCTAATTCTAGAATGAGACCATTACCACCAAGATATAGACAAGGTTTTGGCCCTCCTATTCAAGGTAGAAGGGTGCAACCTTTCTTTAACCCTAATCAACAACCCCAAACTTCTAGATTTGGAAGATTACCACAGCATTTAAATACCATTATGGGCCATGCGGGAACAATAACAAATGGAGTTGGTATGTTAAGGCAAATGGGTGCATTTTTAAATTTCTTTAGGTAGATTATTTCGATGGGTCTTTTAAAGTCCATCCTATAAAGATAGCAAGAAAGGCTTAAGAACCCCTCTGAAGAGTAAATTTTCTTAAGAGGGGTTGTTGTGATTGAATAATCATTGTATTTAGTTTTTAATGATTATTTAAGGTGCTTTTCAATAATAGAGCGATTTTTCTCTTTAAACACTTCATTATGTGATGACACGACCCCGTGACGATAGGCAGTAGGTTCTAAATACGTTTTAATAGAGTTCACGGCATTGGCTGCATCTTGGAAAGTACCTAAAAGGAGATGAATCTTCCCTTCAAATGCTAAAATATCACCCGCTGCAAAAATACCGGGTTGCTCAGTTTCTCCCGTTGCTTTTCCTTCGAAATAGTAATCATCTTTTTTAGGAATGGTCAGTGATTGATCCAATGCTAATGATGCTTCGCGGTTATAGCCATGACTAACAATTACTTCATCGATTTGACGCGTATAACTTTGCTTTGTTTTTGAGTTTTCACATGTCACTAATTGAATCGCTGTTTTGTCAGCATTAGCAGTCAATTTTGAAATAGTTGTATGGCATTCAATCTTTACACCAGCATCTAAAGCTTCTTGTATTGTTGATTCATGCGCAGATAACTTATCTTTCCGATAAACTACAGTTACATTTTTAGCGATAGGACTAAGTTCAACTGCCCAATCAATAGCCGCATTTCCGCCTCCTGAAATAATAATTTCCTTGTCCACAAAGTGTCGATAAGATTGCACTGTATAGTGTAAATTAGTCATTTCATATTTTTCTGCTCCTTCTAGTGAAAGCTTTTGAGGGTTAATAATTCCGCCACCAACTGCTAAAAGAACGGTTTTAGAATAATGTTTATCTCCTTGCGCCGTATGTAGAACAAAAATTTCATCTTGGCGCTCGATAAAATCGACTTTCATACCTGTTAAAATGGTTGGATCAAAAGTTTTTGCCTGCGCAATCAACTGTTTTACAAATTGTTCGCCTAACACAGGAGGGTGTCCGCCAATATCCCAAATGAGCTTTTCAGGATAAAGTAAAACTTTACCACCAAGCTGATGTTGACTCTCAATTAACTTCGTCTTCAATCCTCGTAAACCACTATAAAAGGCACTATATAGACCTGCGGGGCCACCGCCAATAATTGTTACATCGTATAAATGTTGCATTTATAACACCACATCCTTAAAAAATAATAAAAAAGTATTTGACAAAACTTTATAGGAAAACTAGACTAACTTTAGTGATAATGATTATCATTATCGGTTATTCGTTATCATAGCATGGAAAGAAGTAAAAGGAAAGAGAGGTTATGTTGTGCGTTTACAAGTTGAATCGATTCGTATATCGGCTACGAGGACAAAACGATTGTGCATGATTTATCGCTACAAATTCCAGACGGTAAAATAACGACCATTATTGGTTCCAATGGCTGTGGCAAATCAACACTTTTAAAGGCCATTACAAGGATTTTGAAGCATAAGAGTGGACAAGTCATATTAGATGGTCAAAATATTTCCGAGATGAACACAAAAGAATTGGCGAAAGAACTCGCCATCTTACCACAAAGCCCGGAAAGTGCACATGGTTTAACAGTAGAAGAACTTGTATCCTACGGTCGATTTCCATATCAAAAAGGCTTCGGTAATTTATCGAAAAAGGATAAAGAAATGATTGACTGGGCCTTAAAGGTAACTAAAACGGATGACTTTCGTCAGAACACGGTTGATGCCTTATCAGGTGGACAGCGTCAACGAGTGTGGATTGCGATGGCATTAGCGCAAGAGACCGATATTATTTTTTTAGATGAGCCAACAACGTATTTAGATATGGCCCATCAGTTAGAGGTTTTAGAATTACTTTACAAGCTTAACGAAGAAGAGGGACGCACAATTGTTATGGTGCTACATGATTTAAATCAGGCAGCCCGTTTTTCAGATTTTATCGTTGCGCTGTCAAAAGGAGAGCTTGTGAAGTTTGGTACTGCAGAGGAAGTCATGGTACCTGAAGTATTAGAAAAAGTGTTTAATATTGATGCAGTCATTGGTAAAGATCCACGAACAGATAAGCCAATGTGCATTACATATAACTTACTAGAAACAGTGTAAAAGGAGATATATTTATGAAAAAGTGGCTATTACCAATGTTTATGATGGTCGTACTAGTGCTTGCAGCGTGCGGCAATAAAGAAGAGAAGGCGGAAGAGGGCTCTAAAGATAAAACATCTGCAGAAACGATTACGTATCAATCAGAATCAGGTCCTATAGAAGTACCAGCTAACCCTAAACGTGTAGTTGTGTTATCTTCTTTTGTTGGGGATTTACTACAGCTTGGCGTTAATGTTGTCGGTGTTGATTCATGGGCTGCAGATAATCCAAACTTCCAAGATGATATTAAAGATGCAGTAGTTGTTGAGAATACGGATATTGAAAAAATTATCGAGCTTGAGCCTGATTTGATAATTGGTTTAAATGGTATTGAAAATGCGGATAAATTAGCAGAAATCGCACCAACTGTATTATTTACTTATGGTAAAGTAGATTATTTACAACAATTTATTGAAATCGGTAAGGCTGTCAATAAAGAAAAAGAAGCAACTGATTGGGTAAAAGATTTTAAAGAGCGTGCCGCAGAAGCGGGGACAAAAATTAAAGAAAAAATCGGCGAAGATGCAACGGTTACTGTTGCAGAAATGTTCAATAAACAATTGTATGTTTATGGAGATAACTGGGGTCGTGGAACAGAAATTTTATATCAAGAAATGGGCTTGAAAATGCCTGAGAAAGTGAAGGAAGGTGCTTTAAAACCAGGTTATTTAGCAATTTCTCAAGAGGTATTAGGGGATTACGCGGGTGACTATGTGATTTTTAGTACATTTAAAGGCGAAGATAGCGCCATTAAAAATGCTGCGTGGTTTAAAGATTTAGAGGCTGAGAAAAATGGCCATTTATTTGAAGTGAATGCCAACGAATTTTACTTTAATGACCCAATCACTTTAGATTATCAACTAGATTTCTTTGAAAAGAAATTTTTACAATAATTTCAGTAGAGAGTAGCGAAGGAAAATGATAAAGTTTCGACATTTCCCATTTTGGCTTCAGGTGTTGCTTTCACTGATCTTATTAGCAGTGACAGTTACGATTTCACTTTGTATCGGCGCAGCAAATACGAGCATTCAAGATGTTTATCAAGCGATTGTTGGACAAGACGGTGGCAAGCATTATGCTATTTTAAGAGAAATTCGATTTCCTCGTATTATTGCTGCTATTTTTGTAGGTAGTGCACTCGCAGTTGCTGGGGCTATTATGCAAGGAGTTACTAGAAATCCGTTAGCGGATCCGGGACTTCTTGGCCTTACAGCAGGTGCGAATGCAGCACTTGCATTGACGATGGCATTCATCCCAAATTCCTCATATTATATGCTTATTTTTGCATGTTTCGTAGGTGCGGGCGTAGGGATGATTGTTGTCTATGGTATTGGCGCTTCAACAAAGAATGGTTTTTCTCCATTAAAGTTAGTTTTAGCTGGGGCTGCTGTATCAGCGCTATTACAAGCAATAGCAGATGGCACGGGAATTTTATTTCAAATTTCAAAAGATGTTTCGATGTGGACGAGTGGTGGTTTAATAGGTACTACATGGCAAGCTTTAATAATTGCTCCGGTTATTGTGGTCGGATTAATTGTTGCGTTTGCGTTTAGTCGTCAGCTAACCATTTTAAGTTTAAATGAAGAAGTAGCTGTTGGATTAGGACAAAATACAGCCGTTATTAAAGGAATTATGATGTTTGTAGTTGTAATTCTTGCAGGCTCCGCAGTAGCACTTGTAGGTAATCTAGCATTTGTTGGTTTAATGGTGCCACATATTGTCCGTGCAATTGTAGGGACAGACTATCGATTTGTCTTACCGATGAGTGCTATTATCGGTGGATGGTTTATGGTGACCGCGGATTTTGCAGGTAGAATGATTAATGCTCCATATGAAACTCCGGTAGTTGCCATTATTTCAATAATCGGCCTTCCGTTCTTCTTACTTCTTGTTCGGAAGGGAGGTCGTCAGATTGTTTAATGTCGGGCGAAAAAAACAACGTAGATGGTTATTGGTTTGGATCTTATTAACAATAGTAATTTTTGTTATGGGTATTTCAATGGGAGCAGCTTCGGTTTCGATTGATCGCATACTACCGATTTTAATGGGAGACGGTAGTTTCAAAGAATCATTCGTATTGTTCTCTGTTCGCTTGCCAAGATTGTTTGTGCTGGCAGCTGCAGGGATGGCGTTAGCTTTAGCCGGTGCCGTTTTGCAGGGGGTGACCCGTAATGACTTAGCGGACCCTGGTATTATTGGGATTAATGCAGGTGCAGGTGTAGGGATTACCCTTTTTTATCTCCTCGTCAATGGAGACTTACCTAACTTTGCGTATATGTTACCACTTGTAGGATTTTGTAGCGCTTTATTAACGGCAATCTGCATTTACTTTTTCTCGTACAAGCGCAATGAAGGTGTGCAGCCGGTCCAACTCATTTTAGTCGGAGTAGGTGTAGCATCTGCCTTATCGGGTGTAATGATCATATTAATTTCCTCAGCTGAGCGTAGTGATGTGCAATTTATCGCGCAATGGCTTGCGGGCAATATTTGGGGAACAGATTGGCCATTCTTCTGGGCTTTATTGCCTTGGCTTGTGCTAGGCATTCCATATATTTTTTATAAAGCAAATGTGTTAAACGTACTGGCGATGACAGAACAAACGGCGGTTGGCTTAGGCTTAAATATCGAACGAGAACGTTTACAATTATTAGTTGTCTCTGTAGCACTAGCTGCGGCAGCTGTATCGGTCACAGGAGGCATTGCCTTTATCGGTCTCATGGCTCCACATATTGCAAAACAGCTTGTCGGACCACGCTACCAGTTCTTTCTACCCCTGACATTGTTTATCGGTGCAAGCTTACTAATGCTAGCGGATACAATTGGCCGCGTAGCTATTTCAAGTGCAACAGTACCAGCAGGTATTGTCGTAGCATGTATCGGTGCACCTTATTTTTTATATTTACTACGGAAAAACGACTGAATGGCTTTGGCTGTTCAGTTGTTTTTTTATGTTGAAAGGCTTTATGGAAAGAAGTCTCAGAGCGACGGAAAGAACCCTGCATCGACGGATGGCAATCCCAGGGCGACAGATCGAAATAGCGGCGACGGAAAGCGAGGCCCCACCGACGGAAAGAAGTCTCAGAGCGACGGAAGGAACTCCTGCATCGACGGATGGCAATCCCAGGGCGACGGATCGAAATAGCAGCGACGGAAAGCGAGGCCCCACCGACGGAAAGAAGTCTCCGAGCGACGGAAAGAACTTCCTGAGGCGACGGATAGAATTAATGGCGACGGAAAGCAAGGCCAGACCGACGGAAAGAAGTCTCCGAGCGACGGAAAGAACTCCTACATCGACGGATGGCAATCCCAGAGCGACAGATCGAAATAGCGGCGACGGAAAGCGAGGCCCCACCGACGGAAAGAAGTCTCAGAGCGACGGAAGGAACTTCTGCATCGGCGGAAAGAAGTCTCAGAGCGACGGAAAGAACTCCTGCATCGACGGATGGCAATCCCAGGGCGACAGATCGAAATAATGGCGACGGAAAGCGAGGCCCCACCGACGGAAAGAAGTCTCCGAGCGACGGAAAGAACTTCTGCATCGACGGAAAGAAAGCCCGAGCCGACGGATAGAATTAATGGCGACGGAAAGCAAGGCCAGACCGACGGAAAGAAGTCTCAAAGCGACGGAAAGAACAGCGACATCGACGGAAAGAAAGCCTGAGGCGACGGATAGAATTAATGGCGACGGAAAGCAAGGCCAGACCGACGGAAAGAAAGCCTGAGGCGACGGATAAAATTAGCGTCGACGGAAAGTAAGGCCAGACCGACGGAAAGAAGTCTCCGAGCGACGGAAAGAACTTCTGCATCGGCGGAAAGAAGTCTCAGAGCGACGGAAGGAACTCCTGCATCGACGGATGGCAATCCCAGGGCGACGGATCGAAATAGCAGCGACGGAAAGCGAGGCCCCACCGACGGAAAGAAGTCTCCGAGCGACGGAAAGAACTTCTGCATCGACGGAAAGAAAGCCTGAGGCAACGGATAGAATTAATGGCGACGGAAAGCAAGGCCAGGCCGACGGAAAGAAGTCTCAAAGCGACGGAAAGAACAGCGATATCGACGGAAAGAACAGCGACATCGACGGAAAGAAAGCCTGAGGCGACGGATAAAATTAGCGTCGACGGAAAGTAAGGCCAGACCGACGGAAAGAAGTCTCCGAGCGACGGAAAGAACAGCGACATCGACGGAAAGAAAGCCCCAGTCGACGGATAGAATTAATGGCGACGGAAAGCAAGGCCAGACCGACGGAAAGAAGTCTCAAAGCGACGGAAAGAACTCCTGCATCGACGGAAGGAACGCTGACATCGACGGAAAGCGAGCAAAAAAATACTAGCAAGAGCTGAATAGTAGGAATTTTTCCGTTCTTTCTATCTAAAAAAGTTGATGAAAGATTTAATTTGTATTATATGTATTTCAAGTTTTTTGGAACCTCTTTTAATGAGGTTCTTTTTTTATACAATAGTTATAGGGGGTGAAGAAACAATGATTTTATTAGACCGTCAGGAATCGGAGCAACACAAAATTTTAGATGCTTTGATACGGAGATTACCTAGCACACATACTGAATACATGAATTATTTTGAGAGGTTGAGGCGTATACACGCAGGCTTTGCTGGTGAGCAAAGAGTAGATGCCGAATGGCTTGAAATTATTTTACATCATCAGCATTATTTTCTTCATGATTTACAAATACTTAATCACTTTGGCACTACTCATCAAATAGACACCGTTTTACTTTGTCCTCAATTTATATTGATACTCGAAATTAAAAATGTAACAGGCTTTCTTGATTTCGATGAATCCTTTAATCAATTTACACGAACTACAGCTGAAGGGGATATCGAGGGAATGACTAATCCATTTCATCAAGGGAGGCGACATATGGAATGGATGATGGGAATGTTGCATCAGTCACGGCTTGAGATTCCTGTCCATTATGCTGTCGTATTGGCTACGAAAAATGCTATTTTATCGAAGAGTTTAAGGGGACAACCAATTTTTCATGTTTCAGGTTTACGTTATCATGTTCGAGAATGGCTTCAACAGCATAAAAAGGCGGGGGTGGATGAAGAAAAGTTATTTCAATTTGCTTCTAAATTATTATCCATGCATAGGCCAATCAAAAGAGAAATAGCACTGCCTGTCCGAGATTTAGTAAAAGGTGTGCTATGTGAAAGTTGTTTAAATGGACAGACAATGAACTATCGTTTCTCAAAATGGTATTGTCAGCGTTGCGGAGCAGTTGATCAAGAGGCAATTTTTAGGACGCTTGAAGATTATCGATTGCTAGTAGGCGAAACGATAACAAATAAAAGCTTTTGTGAGTTTTTTGCAATAGATTCGCCGAATACAGCTTATAAATTACTACAAAAGTTACCGTTGAAAGCTGAGGGTACAAAAAGTAACAGGAAGTATTGGATTGTAAATTAAAGAGCAGAAATTCAAGCGGTCTGAAGTTTTGCTAGAAATGTTGCAGAAGGCTAGAAGTCTCAGAGCGACGGAAAGAACTCCTGCATCGACGGAAAGAACCCTCAAGGTGACGGATAGAATCAGCAACGATGGAAAGGAAGGTCTCACCGACGGATAGAAGTCTCAGAGCGACGGAAAGAACTCCTGCATCGACGGAAAGAACCCTCAAGGTGACGGATAGAATCAGCAACGATGGAAAGGAAGGTCTCA